>WFSH01000042.1 GCA_015486145.1 Mesoaciditogaceae bacterium | reverse complement strand
CCGGTGAGAGAAATTCGATCATATCGTACGCACGAAACAGCCCCTCATCTCCATCATTTCTTATCAAAAGTTCCGTTGCCACGTCACCAAAAAATTGTAAAGTTTTCGCACCGTCCACCAAGCCACCGGCATAATGAACGTCAGATTCAGAAATTCTTACACGTATTGAAGGAGCCTCATCCCAATCTTCGTAAGCCATAATCACACCTCAAAAATAGAATTTTGACGTTTGACCCTTATCTCTTCTAAAATCTTTTCAGAAAAATTGTCCACCGTTATGCTTCCAAGATCCTTTCCGCTTCTCATTCTCACCGAAACGGAATCTTTTTCCATCTCTCTGTTTCCAACAACCAACATGTACGGCACTTTCTTCAACTGCGCCTCTCTGATTTTGTAACTGATCTTCTGAGATCTCTCGTCAATCTCCGTCCGTATTCCAAAATTTTCAAGACGTTTTTTGACTTTTCGAGCATATTCCACGTGTTTTTCAGATATGGGTAAAATTATTGCCTGAACTGGTGCTATCCACGTGGGAAAAGCTCCCGCGTAGTGTTCGATCAGTATGCCGATGAATCTCTCGAGAGAACCGTAAATAACCCTGTGAATCATGACAGGCCTGTGCTCGGCGTTGTCTGAACCGGTGTAACTGAGATCAAACCTCTCCGGCATGAGAAAATCAAGTTGAATCGTGGCACATTGCCAAGTTCTTCCAATGGAATCTCTCACGTGAAAATCTATTTTGGGGCCGTAAAATGCGCCGTCACCTTCATTTACTTGATACTCCATTTCAAGACGCTCCAAAGCGGATTTGAGAGCCGAGGTCGAAGCTTCCCAAATTTCATCAGAACCCATGGCATTTTCAGGTTTTGTAGATAACTCAACCTTATAAGGAAAACCAAAGATCTTGTATGTCTTATCTATAAGATTAACCACTCCCACAATTTCAGATTCAATTTGTTCTTGTGTGCAAAAAATGTGAGCATCGTCCTGTGTAAATGCACGCGCCCTAAAAAGTCCGTGCACAACACCACTACGTTCATACCTGTGAACCGTGCCAAGTTCGCACATTCTCAAAGGCAAATCTCTATAACTATGAGATTTCGTCTTGTATATCATTATGTGTCCGGGGCAATTCATGGGTTTTATCGCATAAGTCTGGTTTTCCTTTTCGGTGAAATACATGTTATCTCTGTAATGATCCCAATGTCCCGAACGTTTCCACAAACTTTCACTCATAACCATGGGAGTTATAACTTCAACGTATCCAGCTTTTGCATGCTCTTCTCTCCAAAAACTTTCCAACTCTTTTCGAATGGTCGCACCTTTAGGATGAAAAAACACCATACCAGGTGCCACTTCTGGATGCAGGGAAAAGAGTTCGAGTTGTGGACCTATTTTTCTGTGATCACGCTTTTCGGCTTCTTCCAACATTTTCAAGTAAGCGTCGAGATCCTCTTTTTTGTAAAAAGCCGTTCCGTACACTCTTTGAAGCATTTTGTTATGTTCGTCGCCTCTCCAATAAGCTCCTGAAACTGTTAACAACTTGAAATTTTTCACCATTCCCGTTGATGGAATGTGCGGCCCACGACAGAGATCGGTAAAATCTTTTTGTCTGTAGATGCTCACCACATCCGTATTAAGATCTCTTATCAGCTCGACTTTGTACGGTTGCTGGTTTTCTTCAAAGTATCGAATGGCTTCTTCACTTTTCATCTCAAAGTGTTCCAAAGGTATATTCTCTTCAATTATATTTCTCATCTCTTTCTCTATGCGATCGAGATCATCCTTGTTGAGAGTTTCCGGAAGATCTACATCGTAGTAAAACCCATTCTCTATGGTCGGACCTATCGCAAATTTGGCTCCTTTGTACAACCTCTGTATCGCTTGAGCCATAATGTGCGCCATGGTGTGTCTGTAAAGTTCTGCAGCATGGGGCAAATCAATTGTAAATAATTCAACTTTTTCTCCGTCATTCAGTTTGTAGAAAAGATCAACGATCTTGCCTCCAACTTTCCCTCCAACAATCCTCGAGTCTAAATTCAATTTCTCTACGAGATCTTTCAATATGCCGCTCGAGACATCGTACTCTTTTCCATTGAAAACCAATTTACTCAATCGATTCACACCCTTTCAAATCAACTTTGGATATTATATCATTTTGTGCACATTAAAAATAAATAGGTGAGGGTAACATTCAAAATGGGGGTGTGTAACTAAATGTGTGCTATAATTTTGTCAACATATTAACAAGGGGGCATTTTTATGAAAAAAACTTTTCTGGTATTTCTCATCGTGTTGGGGTTGGTCTTCTCAACTGTCTTAGCCACGACTTATGTGGTTGGAACCTCCGCCGATTTTCCGCCGTTTGAATATGTACAAAATGGCAAATATGTTGGCTTTGACTTGGGCCTTATAAAGGCTATAGCAAAAACAGAGGGATTCAACATACAGATCAGAGACATGGCTTTCGATTCTCTAATTCCAGCGTTGAAAGTGGGGGTCATAGATATTGCAATTGCCGGAATGACGATTACCAAAGAGCGGGAAAAAGTTGTGGATTTTTCAAATCCTTATTGGTTTGCCGATCAAGACGTGATCGTTCGTAAGAACTCAAACTACACCGTCACGGTGCTTTTTGGAAAACACAAAATAGGAGTTCAGACGGGAACTACCGGTGATCTATGGGTGACAAAGAATTTGGTAAAATCCGGGATATTAAAGGCATCAAATGTGAAAAGATATCAGAGTTTTATATATGCCCTTGAAGCTTTGCTCAATGGAGCGATCAATGCAGTTGTCTTGGATTCTCCCGTAGCTGAAAGATTCGCACAGGTGAAGCCTGTCAAAGTGGTTGCCGTTTTGGTTACCGGGGAACACTATGGAATTGCCGTTAGAAAAGGAAACACTAAGCTTTTAAGAGAAATAAACGCTGGATTGAAAAAAGTAAAGGCTTCTGGTGAAATGGCCAAATTGATCGATAAGTATTTTGGGAAAAAATAAAATCAAGAAGATGAAATGATGGGGTTCTTTTTAAATTCCATGGAAGTAATTTTAAGAGGGGCAGGGGTAACGGTTAAATTGACCGTTGCCTCTCTTCTTCTTGGGGCTATTATCGCGATTTTTGTTGCTCTTGCCCAAGTTTATGGAAAATGGTGGATAAATCTTATTGCGACCACTTATGAACGAATACTTCGAAGCATTCCAATATTGATCATCATGTTCATGGTTTTCTTTGGACTTCCAACCTTCGGGATACGTTTTGATCCTTTCTTGGCAGCAATCATATCACTTGGTTTGAGGAGTTCTGCGTACCAATCGCAAATCTATAGGGGAGCTTTGCTTGCAGTATCAGAAGGACAAATAATGGCCGCTCGATCGGTGGGTATGACCGGTATCCAAACTTTTCTTCACATAAGTTTTCCTCAAGCCGCGAGGTTTTCTGTGGCTCCGCTGACAAATGAATTCACGATAGTTCTCAAAGACACCTCCATTGCCTACGCAATAGGCGTAACTGAACTTTTGCGGGAGGGAACCTACATCGTTTCAACAACTTATGATCCCCTTCTAATTTACTCGATGTGTGCGGCGGTGTATTTCATCATGACTTTTGGAACTAACAAGTTCGTGTCTCTTTTAGAAAAAGGGTTTGCCATTCCAGGATACGAAGTTAGAGGGGTAGAAAGAGGATGAAACTTCTTGAAGTAAAAAACCTGAAAAAGCGCTATAAAGATAAAGAAGTCCTCAAAAACATCTCCTTTGATATGGACAAAACAGAGACCATAGTGGTAATTGGGCCGTCCGGTACGGGAAAATCAACTATGTTGAAATGCATAAACAGACTCGTTGAACCAGATGGTGGCCAAATATTACTCAATGGTCAAGACATAACCAAAGCTCGAAGAGTTGAAAAGCTCAGACAACGCATAGGCATGGTTTTCCAAGAATTCAATCTTTTCAATCATCTAACTGTTTTAGACAACGTTAGAATAGGACCGTGGAAGGTAAAAAAATTATCCAAAGAAAAGGCCACAAAGCTCGCGATGGAGATCTTAAAAAACGTTGGTCTTGATGACAGAGCTAACGCTTACCCGGCAGAACTCTCGGGAGGTCAAAAGCAGAGAGTGGGTATTGCACGTGCTCTTGCGATGGAACCCGATTTGATTCTTTTTGATGAACCAACGTCTGCATTAGATCCGGAACTTGTGGGAGAGGTTTTGGAAGTCATGCGAAACCTTGCCGAACACGGAATGACAATGCTGATAGTCACTCACGAAATGTCTTTTGCGAAGGATATAGCGGACAGAGTCATTTTTATGGAGAATGGTGAGATAGTGGAAGACGGAACCCCAGAAAAAATATTCAACGCACCAGAAAAAGAACGAACTCACCAATTTCTTGCTCAATTTACCAACCGTTGAATGTGGGAGAAAGATGGCAGAATTTATCAAAGTATTTTTCCAGGCCTTTCCGTTTTTAATGAGCGGTTTAAAATTCACGATGGAACTTGCAATTATTTCCATAATATTTGGTTTGGGTATTGGTATGCTGATCAGCACTTTAAGGGTGTACGGTGGCAGAATTTCTTACACATTTTCCACCGCTTATGTGGAAATTATACGTGGAACTCCCCTTTTAGTTCAACTCTTTATTTTTTATTTTTCTTTTCCGCAGATTGGCATTCATCTCTCCCCAATTGTCGCATCTATAATCAGCTTTTCCTTGAATAGCGGTGCATATCAGGCCGAATACATCCGTGGCGCTATTCAATCGGTGGAAGGCGGACAAATGAAAGCTGCACTTTCTGTTGGCATGACAAAATGGCAATCAATACGCCTTGTGATAATGCCACAAGCACTTAGAAAAGTGATACCGTCATGGACAAATGAATTCGTCTATTTGGTGAAATACACTTCCTTGGCTTATCTTGTAGGCGTTCCCGAACTCACAGCCCAGGGGGAATTTGTGGCAAGCAGAAATTTTGAATTCATGAACGTTTTCTCTGGAGTTGCAGTGGTTTATCTTTTTGTCATACTCGCAATAACCTGGTTCTTTTCAAGCCTGGAGAAAAAAGTTAAGATTCCAGGAGTTTGAGTATGTTATAATTTTAACGGTGATCATAGTTGGGACAAGTTAAAAACCCAGATTTGGTGAATTTGGTATGTGTGATATTTGGGAATGATTTACAATACAAATCCAAAGAAGTTTTGGATATTTTGATTTCCAAATTTGGAGATGTTGATTTCATCTCAAAGCCCTTGGATTTTTCCATTTTTACTTCATATTACAGAGAAGAAATGGGCGGTGAACTCAAAAGTAGAATAGTGAGTTTTAAGTGTTTAGTTCACCCTTTTGAGCTTGCAAACGCTAAGATCTTCACGAATTCTGTGGAGAAAAGGCTTGCCGTAAATGGAAAAAGAGTGGTTAACATCGACGCAGGTTACATACATCACAGTCAGTTTGTACTTGCTTCCACCAAACAGTGGGGCAACAGAATTTACCTCAAAAGTGGCATATATGCCGAGATCACGTTGCTCTTCCTGGGAGGGCATTTTCGACCATGGGAAATGACATATCCCAACTATAGGACACCGGAGTACATAGAAGAGCTTGAAAAAATCAGAGCACTTTACATGAAGAAAAGAAGGAATTCAAAAAAGTGAAAGTTTGGATCGATGTACTTGGTTGCCCCAAGAACGAGGCAGATTCTTCGGTTGTGACTGAACTTTTAATTCAAAAGGGATATGAAATCGTCAACGATCTGGAAAAGGCGGATGTTGCGATTATCAATACTTGTGGCTTCATAACTGCCGCAAAAGAAGAATCCATAAACGAGATTTTTCGTGTTGTTCACCTGAAACAAAAAAAAGCCATCAAACTGATCGTTCACGGCTGCCTCGTTCAAAGATATTTAACTGAACTGCGAAACGAAATACCAGAAGTGGATAGTTTTCTGGGGGTTGTTGTTCCCCAAAAAGTGGTTGAAGCTGTTGAAAAACCTTATGATTTTGTGGGACTTCCTCAACCGATTTACGATTTTTCCGGCAGAAAAATGAACGACAAACCTTATGCTTACGTGAAAATAGGAGACGGCTGCAACCGTCAGTGCAGTTTTTGCGCCATACCTCTTATTAAAGGGCCCCTGAAAAACAGAACGATCGAAGATGTCATCAAAGAAGTGGTATTTTTGGTAATGAATGGGAAACGCGAGATCGTGCTCGTTTCTCAAGACCTAACTCAATATCGCGACAAGTCTAAAACTCTTCTCGATCTGTTGTATGCAATCGATAAGATAAAGGGAAATTTTTGGGTTAGGCTGTTGTATCTCTACCCTGACGGTGTTACGAACGAATTGATAGGTTTCGTAAAAAATTCGCACCATTTTTTGCACTATTTTGATATTCCCATTCAGCACGCATCCCCAAAAATACTCGAAAAAATGCATCGAAGTTCAAATGTGAAAGATTTAGAGAGAAAGTTTTTAAAGATCAGAGAAGTTATCAAAGATGCCATTATTCGCACAACGGTAATGGTGGGATTTCCTGGAGAGACAAAGGAAGACGTTGAAGAACTGGTGGAATTCATGCAAAAGATCAAGTTTGACAAACTCGGAGCTTTCATTTATTCAGACGAAGAAGGTACGCCTGCCCATTCGCTTGGGCAAAAAATTCCCAAAACGGTTGCCAAAAAACGTTACGATCGAGTCATGCAAGTTCAGAAAAAAATAAGCTTCGAGAAAAACAGAAGCCACGTTGGAAAGATTTTAGATGTCATGGTGGAATCAAGAGAAAGTGGGGTATACATTGGAAGAAGTTATATGGATGCCCCAGAAATAGATGGTTACGTGCATTTTACATCTTCAAAGATTTTAAAGAGTGGCGACGTTTTAAAAGTAAAGATCAAAAATTGGGAATCTTACGATCTTGAAGGTGTTGGGCTTTGAAGATCACGTTGGCCACCAAATTGACTTTTTTTCGTGTGTTTTTGGTCATCCCGTTTATGTACGCCGCTCTTCTCAACGGTAGATCAATGGCAAGCGTGGCGCTTTTTTTGTTTGTCGTGGCCTCCTTCACCGATTACCTTGATGGAAAAGTGGCCAGAACTATGCACGAAGTTACCACTTTGGGTAAATTCGTCGATCAACTTGCCGATAAGGTGTTAATAGATGCGGCACTTTTGATATTTCTTCAACATGGAGAAGTCGGCAGCTGGTTCGTGATAAGCATCATAGCCCGTGATATAGCCGTCAGTGGTTTAAGAATGGTGGCGGCGAGTAATGCTAAAATAATATCGGCAAGTTGGTGGGGAAAATTGAAGACCACGTCTCAGATGATTTTCGTAATAGCCATTTTGTTCTATCGTGTAACGCCCATTTTAGGCTGGACTTTAAACGTGGTGCTCATGTGGATTACACTGGTTATGACGCTGTGGTCAGGAATTGATTACTTTTTCAAAAATTCGGAGGTCTTCGAAGAATGAGAATTTTCATGGCTATAAAAACTCCCGAAGAAATTTCAAAACGTGTGACCTACGTGCAAGAAAAATTGAAAAACAACGGCTTTTACGGAAGCTGGCCGGTGGCGGGTAACACACATTTAACTCTTTTCTTTTTTGGAGAAATTGGTGAAGCGAAAGTTAAAACCATCATCGAGATCATGGATAAAGTTTCAACCAACGTTGACACATTCAAGATAACAGTCCAAGGAATGGGTGTCTTTCCCTCTAAAGGATTGCCAAGAGTTATATGGCTTGGATGTGAAGGAAATGGTGCGGTGGAATTGTACAAAACTCTAAATGTCTCTCTGAAGGAAAGTGGCTTCAACTTTGAAAACAGCTTTACACCACACTTAACTGTTGGAAGGCTCAAAGGCGTTCCAAAAAATTGGCGAAAAACGATATCAGAGGTGACATACGAACCTGTAACTTTTCAGTGTAACAGCGTGAATTTGCTCTCTTCCAAACTAACTCCGCACGGTTCAATATATTCCACGATTCACAAGAGCAAATTGGGAGGTTTGAGAATATGAAAAACGCAAAAAAAGAAAGTCAAGACGCCAACAAAGAAAAGGCTCTTGAAAATGCCATAAAACAAATAGAAAGGGATTTCGGAAAGGGATCCATAATGGTTCTTGGAGAAGGACAGGTTGTGAAAAACTTAGAAACAGTTTCTTCTGGTTCTCTTGCACTTGATGTGGCTCTCGGCGTGGGTGGATACCCCAGAGGAAGGGTGATAGAAATATACGGTCCGGAATCAAGTGGCAAGACGACCTTAACACTCCATGCACTGGCAGAAATTCAAAAATTAGGAGGAGTGGCCGCTTTTGTAGACGCCGAACATGCTCTCGATCCTGTTTACGCAAAAAATTTGGGTGTGGATATAAATCATCTTCTCATCTCACAACCTGACAGTGGAGAGCAAGCACTTGAGATCGTCGACACCTTGGTGAGATCGAACGCCGTGGATATGATCGTGATAGATTCCGTAGCTGCCTTGGTTCCCCGCGCCGAGATCGAGGGAGCCATGGGAGATGCTCAGATGGGATTACAAGCTAGACTCATGTCACAAGCTCTGAGAAAGTTAACCGCAAACGTTAGTAAATCCAAAACCATAGTGATTTTCACAAATCAAATCAGAATGAAAATAGGTGTGATGTTTGGAAATCCAGAGACTACCAGTGGTGGCAACGCCTTGAAGTTTTATGCAACCATACGTCTCGACATAAGAAGGAGAAGTCCCATAAAGGAAGGAGACAAGATCATAGGAAATGAAACGTACGTCAAAGTTGTGAAAAACAAAGTGGCCCCACCTTTTCGTGAGGCTCGATTTGATATCATCTATGGCAAAGGAATTGTCAGAGAAAATGAACTCATTGAACTGGGTATTAACGAAGAACTCGTTTCAAAAAGGGGTTCGTGGCTTAGCTATCTTGCACCAAATGGTGAAGAGATCAGTCTCGGTCAAGGTAAAAATAAAGCTGTACAGTTTTTAAAAGAAAATCCAGAACTTTCCAACGAGCTTGAAAAACGAATAAAAAAAGTCTACGGACTTTTGAAAGAAGAAAAAGAAGAAGAAGAGCCCCCCAAAGATGGAACAAACACACAATCTTGAAAGGGCCCGTTCTTACGCACTGAAACTCTTAAAGTTCAGACTTCGATCAGAGAAAGAAATCATGGAAAGAATGAAGAAAAAGGGTTATTCTCAGGAAACATCAAATAAGATTGTCTCTGAATTGAAAAAAGCTGGATTATTAGATGATCGAAGATTTGCCAAACTTTTTGCGCTAGATGAAATTGAACTGAAGTGCAAAGGGCCAAGGTATATAAGCTACAAGTTGAAAATGCTGGGTGTTAATGAAAATTTGATCTCTCAAACTTTAGATGAGACAATGCAAGAAATAGATCTGAAAAAAGTGTTTGAGCGCTTTTTACGATCCCACTCCACAAAACCACGGGATAAGATCGCTGAAAGTTTGATAAGGAGAGGATTTGATTCACATACAGTGCATGAAAAGTTGCTGGAGATCTTCGATGATTGGAGGTGTGATGATGAACCAAGAACTGATGCTCATACTGATATTCGTTCCGATAGTCATACTCGCGGTAATACTGGGTTATCAACTGGGTAAAACCAAAGAGTTGAACGAACAGAAACGGGCAAAAGAAAGCGCAAGTGAAATACTCAAAAATGCCGAACAAGAGGCTCAGAAACTGAAAAAAGGAATGATAGTTGAGGCAAAACACGACATTGCCTCTATGAGAGATGATTTCAACAAGGAAATGAAAAAACAAAGAGGAGAATTGAAACAACTCGAAGATAGAATCACCAAACGTGAAGACATTCTGACCAAAAGAGAGGAAACCCTAACGAAAAAAGAAGAAAAACTCGAAGAACTGAAAGAAATAACCAACAAGGAGAAAAAAGAGCTCGAAGAAACTTTAAACGCCCAAAAAAAGAAACTGTACGAGATCGCCGGTCTCAGTGCCGAAGAGGCTCGGCAAGTAGTACTGGATGCGACAAAAAATGAAATGGAAAGAACCCTCGCAGAAATGTACACAGAATTGAAAAGCAAATACGAAGAAGAGGCGGAAAATAATGCCAAATGGATCATGTCAACCGCCATTCAACGTTACGCAAGCACATACGTGAACGAAATAACAGTTTCATCCGTTGAACTTCCCAACGATGACATGAAGGGAAGAATTATTGGACGTGAAGGTCGAAATATCAGAGCATTTGAAAACCTTACCGGAGTCGACCTCATCATAGATGACACGCCAGAAACCGTCGTGCTTTCTTCTTTCAACCCATTGAGACGAGAAATAGCGAGAATAACCCTCGAAAGATTGATAGACGACGGGAGAATACATCCCGCCATGATCGAGGAAATTTATGAAAGATCAAAAAGGGAAATTGAAAAAGCCGTACGCGACGAGGGCAAAAAGGCCATATTAACAGTCGGAATCTCAAACATGCATCCGGAATTACTCAAGTTACTCGGAAGATTGAAATTCAGAACAAGCTTTGGGCAAAACGTGCTTGTACATTCCATAGAAGTTGCTCAATTGGCTGCCATGATGGCTGAAGAGCTCGGATTAAACGTTGAAATGGTCAAACGAGGCGCCCTGCTTCATGACATAGGAAAAGCGGTAGATCATGAAGTTCAGGGCACTCACGCGTTGATAGGTGGTGAACTTGCAAAGCGTTACCGTGAAAAGAATATGGTCGTTAACATGATCCAAGCTCACCACGAGGAAGTGCCATTTCAAAGTCCAGAAGCCGTGCTCGTGGCAGCTGCCGATGCCATAAGCGCCGCAAGGCCGGGTGCCAGACGGGAAAGCCTTGATATTTACATAAAAAGGCTTCAAAGACTCGAAGAGATTGCCGCAAATCATAAGTACGTAACAAAAGCTTATGCCATCCAAGCCGGCCGTGAGATTAGAGTCATTGTGGAACCTGACAAAATCGATGATGAGTTAGCTGACAAGATGGCGTACGACATAGCGCGGAAAATCGAAGAAACCATGGAATATCCAGGTCAACTCAAAGTGGTGGTAATCAGAGAAAAAAGAAGCATCGAGTATGCAAAATGAAAAAAAGAGAGATCATAGCAGCTGTTTGGCCTGATACCCATATTCAAGATATACCAGAAAAATGTGAAACGATCTTTCTGCTGGGCGCCACGATTTCCAATGTTGGGGATCGTGTGCGTCTTTTTCCTTCAAAAAAAGTATGGATTGACGTGGATTTTGTGGAAGGGCTCGAAAAGAACAAAGCAGCTATAAAATTCCTGAAAGACAAAGGTGCCTATGGCATAATAACGACAAAACTTTCGCTTGTTAAGGAATGTGAAAGAGTGGGCATGCCCGCAATTTTAAGATTTTTTGCCCTTGATTCTCACGCGGTAAGAAGCGGGCTTCATCACCTCTTACACATAAAAAACATCGAAATACTGCCTGCTGCCGTTCTTCCAAAACTCGTTTCAACACTTAAAAGTGTAAATCCAGATTTGTTTATCATAGCTGCTGGGCTTATCTCGTCCGCTTATGAGGTTGAAAATCTTTTTGAAAGTGGTGTGGATGCAGTATCGATTGGTGGTGAATTAAAAAAAGTTTGGAAAGAGTTTCACAAAATACCTTTTTGAAACGTTTTTCGTTCACGGGATCTCAATCTTAATCATCTCTTCAAGCTCAGTATAAACTAAAGAAAAACCTTCTTTGTATACTATATGTTGAATCAAGATTTGAAGGGAAGGTGTGTAGATGGAAAAGTTCAAGAGGGTGTTGGATAATCCAAGGATCGTATCACAGTTTGAACTGTTAAAAATGATGCGGATGAACAAAAAGGACGCAAACGTTGAATTCGTTAGGCGCTCTCTTGAAGGCTGTGGCATAAAGAAAAAATCTCGAGAGTGATTTTGTATGGAAGATTCGTTGTTTGAGTTCAAAAACTTTTCTTTATGGATAGGTGAGAAAAAGTTCGTTGACAATTTTTCATTAAAGTTGCAGAGGGGGAGTGTTACTCTTCTTTATGGCCCAAGAGACTCGGGAAAATCCGCGTTACTGAGAAGTATGGTGCATTTGAACGAAGAGCTTTTTGAATCTATACAGGATAGTGGGGCTGCCCTATTTCATGGGGAAAATATCAAGAAATTGAACAGGAAGAAACTAAGAGAGAAAATTGCTTACATAGATACTTCCTTCATAGAAAGTCTTTCCTCCTTAACCGTTAACCAAATAATAAAACTCGTGAAGGGAAACGGGGTAGATCTTTACTCCGATCACATGATAGAACTTTTAAAAAAATTGGGGATCATCGATTTGCTCGAAAAAGGACTGTACACGCGAGTTGGAGAACTTCATGGAAACATCCGAGTGCTGTTTTTACTCTTCATGGCTTTGCTGAGAGAGCCAGAAATAGTGGCACTTGACTGCATTGTCGATCACTTGGATGACGAGGCTGCTTTGAAAGTACAAAATATTGTGCTATCATTAAAAGAGAAATACACCTTGATTCTCGCCACGAGAAGATTACCGAATTTCCTTGCAATTTCAGATTGGATAGTGGTCTTACGCAATGGGAAAATTCAATTTAACGGTAGTAAAAAAGAGATGATTCTGGGCTTCGCCAAGGAGGAGTAAAATGGATGTTCTCACAGTTACCCTTAATCCCGCTTTGGACAGAGTAATAGAAGTTGATGATCTCCAAGTGGGAAATATTCACCGTATCTTCGATCCCACGAAGATTCACATTTCACCTGGAGGAAAGGGTATAAACGTTTCTATTTACTTAGATCAACTGGGTATTAAATCTGTGGCACTTGGTGTGGTTGGTGGTCTTACTGGAAGAATGTTCCACATGAAACTAAAAAGGGATCATGATAGAATTACAACCAGTTTTTTATACGTGGAAGACGAGACTCGTGAAAACATGAGTGTCGTGGACAGAAAAGGAAATACAATAACTGAATTCAACCTGCCAGGCCCAGAAGTTGACGAGAAACATTTAAATCTTTTTATGAAAAAATACGTTGCCTTGCTCTCCAGAGCTAAAATATGTGTGATAGGTGGAACCGTTCCCACGGGTGTCCCGCTTGACATATACAACGTGATGATTGAAGAGGCTAAAAGGTTGAATGTTACCACCATAGTTAACGTGCATGGTGAACTGTTGACACATGCCGTAAAGGCTAAACCTACCATAGTAAAGCCAGATATACGCGGCTCGAAGATCGTAATGGGAAAAAGTTTGAAAACCCTTGAAGACTACGTTGATTCAGCTAAAGAAATGTTGAAAATGGGTATCAAAATGGTCATATACTCTTTCGAAGTCAAAAATGATCTTGTTGTAACTCCCGAATGGACATACCTTTTCAAGATGAAAACCA
Organism: Mesoaciditogaceae bacterium; assembly: GCA_015486145.1. Taxonomy (GTDB): domain Bacteria; phylum Thermotogota; class Thermotogae; order Mesoaciditogales; family Mesoaciditogaceae; genus WFSH01. The sequence goes on along the minus strand of WFSH01000042.1, from coordinate 18,300 downwards.
AACTAAAAAGTGAGAATCTTTTAGGCGTTGGGGATGCCTACATTGCGGGCTTGATATACGGCATGCTTAATGAAAAAGACTTTCTTGAAAGTGCTCGTTACGGCATGGCTGCAGCAATTGCGGATGAATTGACGAAAGAAAAAGATATCGGCGGTGTAGAGGGAATGAACAACGGGCTAAAGTTTGTAGGGTTGGAGCGTATTTCAACATGAGAGTCATCGATTTCATGGAAAAAGACGTGACCGCTATATTCATCGATGAAACAGTTGAAGAGTTCATTCATGCTTGTGTTCGGCAGTTGCGTTCGGGTATGCCAGTGGTGAACAGCGAAATGTATGTTATAGGGGTGGTAACTGAAAGTGATATAATTCACGCCATTATACCAAGTTATATGGAAATGCTTCATTCCACCGCCTTTATACCCGACACAAATCTCGTGAAAAAGAGGTTGGATGAGATAAAAAACGAGCCAATATCCAATTACATGACTAAAAAAGTGGACGTCTTGAAAACCACCGATACTCTTCTGAGCGCCGCCACGTTGGTGATTAAACGCGGTTACAGATTTGTGCCCGTAATAGATGAAGAAGATCATTTAGCCGGTATCGCAACGCGTGCCAACCTTTTGGAGGCTCTCTTGAAGTGAGGTACTACGTACATACGTTGGGTTGTAAGTTTAATCAGTACGAAAGCGCGCAAATAGATAAGCTTCTGAGATATAGTGGAAATGTGAGAAGCAAGCCAGAGGATGCTGACATCATTGTGATAAACAGTTGCGCCGTAACCCAAGAAGCCAGCAGAAAGTCTCTGCAAATGGCAAGACATTTTCAAAAAATCAATCTCAACTCAAAAATAATATTCACAGGATGTGTGGTTCACGACAGAAAAGTTGATGATTTTACCCTGATCCTCGGTAACGGTGAAAAACTACGAATTTCTGATTTTATTGACAAAACAGGTCTGTTTTCAGATCCAATTTATCATCTCAAAGACGATCTGAAATACACGATAGAAAAGATGCCCAATCACACACGAGCTTTCTTAGGCATAGAAAACGGTTGCAATTGGGGATGTAGTTACTGTGCCATACCGCATTTTCGTGGTACACGCATACGTTCCAAACCTCTGCGTACCGTAATAGAGGAAATACAAGAGATGATCAGATCTGGTATCAAAGAGATAGTGCTCACCGGCATAAACATTGCCCTGTACAAAGACGGTAATGTGGATCTCCACGATCTCGTAGAATCCATTTTAGAACTTGAATCCGATTTTCGATTGAGACTTGGTTCACTCGATCCCCTAAGTGCCGCGAATTTGTCAGACCTTTTTGAAAACCCCAAGCTTTGCCACCATATCCATCTTTCCATGCAGAGCGGTTCGGACGATGTGTTGAAAAGAATGAATCGTCATTACAGTTCTCAAGATATTTTGAACGTGGTAAAAATTTTCAAGAACATGGACAACAAATTCGCATTTTCCACCGACGTGATCGTTGGTTTCCCTGGAGAAACGGAGAAAGATTTTCAAGAGACTTATGATCTTCTTAAAGAAATGCAAGTTTCAAGAATACACGTTTTCCCATTTTCCGCAAAACCTCACACATTGGCTTCAACCATGAAAGGGCAAATTAAGGAAGAAATCAAGAAAAAAAGGGTGAAGATATTGAAATCTTTGGCTCGGGAACTTTCAAAAAATTATCTCAAAAAACTTGAAGGTACTTTACAACGTATACTTGTAGAACACACCAAGAACGACACGGTTGAGGGCTTGGATCAGTATTACGTTCGTCATAAAGTAAAATGTGAAGCTAAAGAGGGCAATTTTGTGGAATGCAAAATCGAGGGGGTGCACTCATGAAAGTTTACATCAACGACCAATGGTTTGACGGAAACGTACAAATAAGCGTCACCGATCGTGGTTTTATGTACGGAGAAGGCGTTTACGAAAGTTTAAGGACTTACACAAAAAAAGTCTTTGCTCCGTACCAACACTACGTGAGATTCAAGCGCTCTGCCGAAATCATGCATTTACCGTTCCATCTGAATTTCGAGAGATTTAGAGATATTCTTTATGAGGGAATAGATGACATCGAACAAGACTGCACCATTCGTGTAATGCTTACAGCTGGCGACGGGAAAAAAACAAATTTTCTCGTGTACATTCTTGAACTTCAAGCACCCGATGAAGATCTCTACACTTACGGTGTGAATATTGGAATATCAAGATTCCGCAAAATTCCGCGGGTTTCGATCCCTCCAACTCTTAAAACCAATTCTCAAGCTCATCTAAGATTAGCCCGTCATGAAAAAGCGGAATTCTACGAAGTTATTTTCCTAAGTCATGAAGGGTTTGTAGCCGAAGGGAGCATAAGCAACATTTTTTTGGTCGAGAACGGAATAGTCGTGACACCTTCACTCGAAACGGGCATACTTGATGGAATAACGAGAAACGTAGTGATAGAACTTGCCAGATCACTTGGAATAGTTGTGGAAGAAAGAAGAATCGATGTGGACGAACTTTTTAACTGCTCTGAAATCTTTTTAACTCGGACGAGTGCCGAAATAATTCCAGTGAGAAGGATAGAGAACAGAGTTTTATTTGAAAGTGAGCCAGGTGGTTTGACCTCTCTTTTGATGGAAAACTTCAGGCCTTATATCTTCAGTGATCAATCTCTTTGGTAAAAATAAATTAACGACAATAATAGATGAAATCAGGTGATTTTTAACGAAAAATCACCTTTATGTTTGTTTTTCGTTTCTTATTGGCTATTTCTTTAAAATTCCTTCGATTTGTGGCATAATATACCTGAATTGCAATTTGAATACACAAGGTGATTTTCTTGAAGAGCATGACTGGTTATTCAAGGATCGTGGAAAGTGTAAAGGGCGTTACGTATTCTTTGGAACTCAAGAGCGTCAACCATAAATATTTGAACGTCTCTTTTTCTCTGCCATCACTTTTTTCTTCTTTTGAAATTAAATCTCTGCCCATAATACGGGAATACGTTAAACGCGGGAGCCTTTTGGTAAAAGCGGAGATGCGCGGTGATTTTGAATCTGAACTTGTACAACCAGACCTCGCACTTGCAAAAGCTTACTACAAAGCAATAATCGAGATAAAAAAAGAATTGAATCTCAACTCATCTGGGGTGAGTATAGGTGACATAATGGGAGTTCAAGATCTTTTCAGAACTAATTTGATGCCAAAACTTGAAAAAACCATTTGGGAAGGATTCGAGCAAGTGCTGAGAAAAGGGTTAGAACTTTACAATCGTTCGCGCGAAAGTGAAGGAGAAAAACTCAAGGAGTACCTGTTAGGCTATCTTGGCGATCTTGAAGATACGGTGAAAAAAATGCATTCTTATGAAAATGCAAATCGAGATCGTTACAGAGAAATAATACTCGAAAGGATTGGGGAATTTTCGGATGTCGAAATAGATGAACAAAGACTTGAGCAGGAAATCATTTTCATGATACAGAGATCGGACATAGGAGAAGAGCTTTCAAGATTGAAAGGTCACATTCTTCGTGCGCGCGAGTTGTTAAGCACCGATGAAGCCGTTGGAAGCGAACTTGATTTCGTTTTTCAAGAACTTGGTCGCGAAATGAATACACTTTCAAACAAGTCAAAAATACCTGAAATTTTAAATCCAGTTGTTAAGGCTAAAAGTATTATCAAAAAGTTGAGAGAACAGGTTCAAAACGTTGAATGAAAAATTGGAGGGATAGGTATGTATGGACTGATTAACATCGGATTTGGAAATGTGGTCATAGGCGACAGAGTGATCGTGATCGTAAATCCCGAATCTGCGCCACTCAAAAGGTTAAAAGACGGGGCAAAAGATGACGGTAAACTTATAGATGCAACGTATGGTCGTAAAACAAGATCGATTTTAATTACCGACAGCAACCATGTAATTCTCAGTGCGATACAGCCAGAAACGATCGCTCAAAGATTCAAAGAATCTTTTACCCAAATAGAAGAGGCGCTACAGGTCGTGGAATCCAAAATGAAAAGCCGCAGAACATGAAGGGAATTCTCTTTATAATAAGCGGCCCTTCGGGAGCCGGAAAAACGACAATAGTCAAAGGAGTGTTGGAAAACTTAGAGGATGTGGCATTCTCTGTTTCTTACACGACACGTCCGAAGCGCGAAGGCGAAGAAGAGGGAAAAGATTACTTCTTCGTCGATGAAGAGGCTTTTAAAGATTTGATAAGAAAGAACGAATTGCTGGAATGGCAAGAAGTACACGATCATTTCTACGGTACATCAAAGCGCTACGTAAAATCGCAAATGGACAAAGGCGCGAATGTCCTTTTGGACATAGATGTTAAAGGCGCAAAAAGTATCAAGCGCCAATTGAAAGATTGCGTTCTTATCTTCGTTGCACCGCCTTCCTTTAAAGAACTGAAAGAAAGACTGATAAAGCGTCATACGGAGAATAAAAAGAATTTTGAAAGACGTTTGGAAGATGCACGTTATGAGCTCTCACAAATATCGAAGTTTGATTATCTCATCGTCAACCATGATGTTCAAGTATCCATAAAACAGTTGGAATCTATAATAATAGCCGAACAACTTAAAGTCTCGCGAAGAAGTAAATTTGTCGGAAAATACAAATTTTACAAGGAGGTATAAACGTGAAGAGGAAACTGTACGAAACTTTAATAAAAAAATACGGCAACAAATTTGCCATCACGATGGCCGCCGCAAAAAGAGCTGAAAATCTCAACGAACTTTCCAGACCTTTAATAAAAACGGATGAAACCAATCTTGTCACTATCGCATTTGAAGAAATGGCCGATGGTTACGTTGAAATAAAGAACTCAGAGATGCTTAAAGTGCTATCTGCGAACGTGAAGTACACCAAATCCGCTGGAGGAGAAAGTGTCTAAAATCCTTCTCTGTGTTACCGGTGGAGTGGCAGCTTACAAGGTCGTTGAACTCGCCAGTTTAATGCGAAAGCGTGGGGATGATGTACGCATTTTGATGACTGAGTCCGCCATTCGTTTCGTCTCTCCACTAACTTTTTCAGCCGTGGGTAATTTTCCGGTGTACACGGACGCTTTTGATGTGAGCAATGGAACGATCTTGCATACAAATCTTTCTTCCTGGGGAGATATTTTGATCGTGGCACCGATGACAGCCAACACAGCCGCCAAAATAGCTAATGGCATGGCCGATAACTTAGTTACCATGACCACTTTAGCCTTCACGGGGCCAAAAATAGGTGTGCCTTCTATGAACGTTAGAATGTACGAAAATCCAATCACCGCCGAAAATCTTTCCAAACTCTCAAAAAGCGGTTGGCATATAGTGGAACCGGAGTCGGGACACTTAGCTGACGGCGAACGTGGAAGGGGAAGATACCCAGATAACGAAAAAATTCTCTTCGAGATCGATACAGTACTTGGACCTAACGATTTTAAAGGCCTAAACGTACTCGTTAGTGCTGGCCCAACCATAGAGCCAATAGATCCTGTGAGATACATAACCAACAGATCTTCTGGAAAGATGGGATATGAGATCGCCAGAGCTGCAAAAATACGTGGCGCTAACGTTGCTTTGATTTCAGGGCCGGTGAATCTTCCCGTACCTTATGGTGTGGATGGAGAATTCGTTCAAACTGCTGATGAAATGAAAAATGCCATTTTGAGGCGGTTAAGCTGGTCAAACATCGTGATAATGGCGGCGGCAGTCGCCGATTATAAACCTTCGAAAGCTCTAAGCCAGAAATTAAAAAAGCACGCAAATGAAATAAATTTACATATGGTGAAAAATGTGGACATCTTAGAGGAAATCTCCAAAATCCGAAGAGATGATCAGTTTATCGTCGGTTTCGCGGCAGAAACGGAAAATCTCATGGAGAATTCGCGCCATAAAATGAAATCAAAGAAACTCGACATGATCGTGGCCAACGATGTTTCTCATTCAGACATTGGATTTGGCTCAGATTATAACGAAGTAACGATATTCTGCAAAGATGACAATGTGATCCGTATAGGACGAAACAAAAAATCTTACGTTGCCCACAACATTTTGGATATTATAAAATCACATAGAGTTAAACTTGCGTAAACTTTTATACTTGACAAATATGGTATTATTTACTTACCCAGATAGGGTATACTGTGGAGGTGAGAAAAATGGCAGCTCTTCTTTCAGAAGAAGATAAAAAATATCTCATAGATCTGTTTCATAAAGAAATGAGTTCTGATGTTAAAATTCTCTTTTTCAAAAGTGACAACAAAGATGAATGTCAATATTGTGACATAACTCAACAAATACTTGAAGAGCTCGCGGAACTGAGCGAGAAAATAAACGTAGAGATTCACGATTTTGACACGGACAAGAACGCGGCTGAGAAGTACAAACTTGAGATGATTCCGGCGATTGTGATGCTTGATGAGCAAGGCAACGACATGAGAATAAGATTTTACGGCGTACCGTCTGGGTACGAATTTTCCACTTTGATCGAAGATGTTATAGCCACTTCCAAGGGTGGAAAAGTGGAATTATCCCCAACCACGCTTGAAATTCTTAAAGAACTCGACAGACCGATAAAACTTCAAGTTTTCGTCACACCCACCTGTCCGTATTGTCCTAAAGCGGTATCCATGGCTCAAAAACTCGCCATGAAATCTCCCTTCATTCAAGGGGAAATGGTGGAAGCGAATGAATTTCCAGAACTCTCCATGAGATACAACGTTTCTTCCGTACCACACATAATAATCAACGATGGAGAGGGAGAATTTGTGGGTGCACTTCCAGAAGACGCATTTGTTGAACAGGTAATGAGCGTTGTAAAACAAGCGTGAGGGATCAGAATATGGGGATGTTTAATCTTTCTGGCATATCTAAACCAACGCAAAGTGCGTACGATGTCATAATAGTTGGAGCAGGCCCGGGAGGATTAGCCGCAGGATTATACGCAGCTCGCGCACGTTTAAAAACTCTTATCTTGGAAAGGGCAACCGAAGGTGGCCAAATCACGTTAACAAACACGGTTGAAGATTATCCTGGATTCGTTCTGATAAGCGGACAGGAATTGGCGGATAAATTTGTGGAACATGCGCGCAATTTTGGCACAAAGTTCGCCAATGAAGAAGTTGTAGAGATGGAATTAAGCGAAGAAATTAAAAAAGTAAAAACTGACGTGGGAAACACGTATACTTCCAAAGTTGTGATAATTTCGACGGGAAGCAATCCAAGAAAATTGGGAGTTCGAGGTGAAGAAGAGTTTGCGAATAAGGGTGTTTCTTATTGTGCAGTGTGTGATGGCTCTTTCTTTAAGGACAAACCACTTGTTGTTGTCGGAGGTGGTGACAGCGCGGTGGAAGAGGCTATATACCTTTCAAAAATTGCCTCGAGTGTTACCATTGTACACAGACGTGACAAGTTAAGAGCTCAGAAAATCGTTCAAGAAAGGGCATTCAAAGTTCCCAACTTAAAGTTCATCTGGAACTCGATTGTAGATGAAATAGGTGGCAATAACTCCGTGGAATACGTCGTGTTAAAAAATGTGAAAACTGGAGAATCGACGAAGTATCCAACATCGGGGGTCTTCATATATGTTGGTTTGGTGCCAAATTCCGAATTGGTTAAAGGTGTTGTGGAAACTGATGAACACGGTTTTATTTTGACGAACGATCGTATGGAAACCAACATAAAAGGCGTTTACGCCGTAGGTGATGTTAGAAAAACCTTTTTAAGACAAGTGGTAACAGCAGCGGCAGATGGAGCGATAGCTGCGGTGGATCTTACGAAATATTTCGACTAAAAAATCAAATTTTCTTCTGTATCAAGAATGAAAAAGCCACTGAAAAGTGGCTTTTTATTTTTGATAAAAGCCCAGAAAATAACATCGTTCACTTTTTGAACTTAACCACACAAACAAAAAGCTAAGCGGCAATAATTGTGACAGAACCGATCAAAAAAATTGACACCTAAGATCGTTTTTTGTGGTATCATTTTGAAGATGAGAGGTGATAGGTGTGAACAAGAAAAAATGGAAAGTTTTAGATGTTTTTGAAAATGGGGTAAAAGCTGAAATAGTTAAAGGGTTCCTTGAAGAGAATGGAATAATGGCAGTTATAAGAGATTCGACGAACCCTTATGGAGGAAACGCGTATTTCGGACAATCAGGGCTCAAGGAATTGTTGGTAACCGAGGAAGACGAAAGTGAGGCAAGAAGACTTCTCAGTGAAAAAAACGAGATGTGAGGAGGAAAGAACATGGAATTAAAAAAGACACCGCTCTATGAAGAACACAAACAACTTGGAGCCAAATTGGTGGAATTTGGCGGATGGGAGATGCCAGTTCAGTATTCTTCCATAATTGAAGAACATAAAACGGTTAGAGAAAATGTGGGGCTTTTTGACGTTTCCCACATGGGTGAAATACTCGTCGAAGGGGCAGACACTTTGAGATTTGTGGATTACATTATCACGAATTCGGTGACCGATCTTAAAAATGGACAAATTTGCTACACGCCGATGTGCTACACAAATGGCACGATTGTTGACGATCTTCTCGCTTACAGATTTTCAGACTTGAAAGTGCTGTTGGTTGTGAACGCCTCCAACACCGACAAAGACTACAAATGGATTAAAGAGCAGAGCAAGGGCTTTAGGGTTAGTGTTTCAAACCAATCATCAAAATATGCACAACTCGCATTGCAAGGACCGAAAGCAGAAGAAGTACTGGCAAAGATCTCCGGCGTAAAGCTCTCTGATATCGAATTTTATCACTTTACAACTGGGCGTATAAACGGCATTGAATCCATAGTTTCAAGAACGGGTTACACCGGAGAAGATGGTTTTGAGCTTTATTTTGATGCCGAAGCTGCCGTTACCATGTGGAGAAGAATCCTCGATATCGGAAGACCATACGGTATCAAACCTTGTGGTCTCGGAGCCCGTGACACGTTAAGATTTGAAGCTTGCTACATGTTGTATGGCAACGATATAGACGACACCACCACTCCTCTTGAAGCCGGACTTAAGTGGGCCGTGGACCTTGACAAACCTAGATTCAACGGTAAAGATGTACTTGTAGAGCAAATGGAAAAGGGACTGAAAAGAAGGCTTAGAGGTCTTGAGATCTCCAAAGGAATTGCCCGTCATGGATACAAGATATTTGCGGAGGATAAAGAAATTGGATACATCACAAGTGGGACAAAATCTCCAACGACGGGAAGATCTTTGGCACTTGGATACGTTGAAATTGGATATTCAAAACGCGGTACAGAGGTCGAAGTGGAAATTCATGGAAAACGCGTACCTGCCAAAATAGTCAAAACTCCTTTTTATCGTGGGAGTGTAAAATCCGGAAAATAAATTGTAATTAATATTCAGCAACACACAAATTTTAAATGTGGAGGTATTAAAATGAAAAAATACGCGAAAACTCATGAATGGGTGGAAATTAACGGGAAAATTGCAACTGTTGGTATTTCCGATCACGCTCAAAATGAACTCGGTGACATCGTGTACGTTGATCTCCCTGAAGTCGGAAAAGAAGTAAAAGCAGGTGAGTCTCTCTGCTCAATCGAATCTGTCAAATCGGCAAGTGATATCTATGCTCCGGTCAGTGGAAAAGTTGTCGAAGTGAATACGGCATTGGAAGATGCCCCAGAGACGATCAACAAATCTGCAGAAGGCGAGGGGTGGATCGTAAAGATCGAGCTTTCGGCTCCTGATGAAGTCGATAAGTTGCTCGATAAAACAGAATACGAGAAGCTTTTGGAAGGAGAGAAATAAATTTTATAGGACGTTGATAACGTCCTGCATTTATTTGTGAAAAAAGGAAAAGAGGGACTTGACATGGATCCTTACATTCCAAATACCGAACTTGAAGTGAAAGAAATGTTAAAAACCGTAGGCGTCGAAAGTACCAGCGCACTTTTCTCCTCCCTTCCCCAAGAGAAACGTGTGAAATCACTGGGGTTACCTAAAGGATTGGATGAATTCAACGTGTTCTTAAAACTAAAAAAGATGGCCAAGAAAAACGTGGATGCTCAAAATTTTGCGTATTTTCTAGGTGCTGGAATCTACAACCACATAATTCCTTCTGCCGTGTATCAAATAGTCTCGAGAGGTGACTTTTACACCGCTTACACGCCTTACCAAGCCGAAGTGTCGCAAGGTTCTTTACAAACTATGTTTGAGTTTCAAACGATGATCTGTGAACTCACAGGCATGGGCATATCCAACGCGTCTATGTACGACGGTGCTTCGGCAACAGCGGAAGCGATGCTTATGGCTGCACGTTTTAAAAAGAAATACAAGATTCTTGTGGCCGATTCCGTTCATCCTGAATATCTCGAAACTGTAAAAACATATGCCTCGGGTCCTGGTGTGAAAGTTGAAACTTTCGGTCACGATGAAAATGGAATGGTGTCAATTGAAGAACTTAAATCCAAAATTGATGAAAAGACCGCCGGGGTTATCGTTCAATATCCAAATTTCTTTGGTGTGATCGAAGACTTAAAGGCAATCCGAGAATCATCAAAAGATGTCTTGCTGATCGTCGTGACAAATCCCATATCTCTTGGATTTCTCGAATCCCCTGGAAGTTTTGGGGCCGATATAGTGGTCGGGGATGGTCAACCACTCGGTATTCCCATGAATTTTGGAGGCCCTTCATTTGGATTTTTCGCAATTCGAGATGACATGAAACTCGTTCGCACCATGCCAGGAAGGATCATAGGTGAAACCGTAGATGTGGACGGTAAGCGTGGTTTCGTTATGACCCTTCAAGCTCGTGAGCAACACATTCGACGTGAAAAAGCCACATCTAACATTTGTTCCAATCACGCTCTTGGCACATTGTACGCTTCTGTTTACCTCTCTCTGTTAGGGCCACATGGCCTTAAAGAAATCGGAGAGCTCAACGTATCAAAATCCCATTATTTACTTGAAAAACTTGAAAAAACTGGTCATTTCAAGAGAAAATTCTCCGGAGAATTTTTCAATGAATTTGTTGTGGAAACGGACATAAACATTCCAAAATTCAAAGAAAATCTTCTAAAGGCAAATATAATTGGACCTTTAGAAATGGGAAAGCTTAACAAAATATCCATTGGAACTCCTAACAACAAATTCTCAGATGGCGATCTAATGTTCTGTGTAACCGAAGCAAACAGTGCTGAAGAGATCGAACGGTTGGTTTCCGTGGCAGAGGTGATGTGAAATGGAATTGATCTTTGAATTATCCAAAAGCGGAAGAAGAGGCTTCATCCCTCCGAGAGCGGATGTCAAAAATTACGAGCTTGATCTGAAATATGTGAGAAAAACGCCTTTGAATTTACCCGAAGTCACCGAAGGGGATGTGGTTAGGCACTATACAAATCTTTCCAGATTAAATTACGCAGTCGACATTGGTTTTTATCCGTTGGGTTCTTGTACGATGAAATACAATCCAAAATTGAACGAAAGGGTCGCTTCGTTACCTGGTTTTACCGATATTCATCCCTATCAAGATCTTTCAACGATCCAAGGGGCACTTGAGCTCATGTTCAACCTCGGCGAATCTCTAAAAAAAATAAGTGGGATGGACGCCATAACTCTTCAACCCGCAGCCGGAGCGCACGGGGAATACACTGGCATCGCCATAATTCGTCAATATCATCGAGACAGGAAAGATTTCGAGCGAGACGAGATAATAATTCCGGATTCTGCCCACGGTACCAATCCTGCGTCATCGGCAATGAACGGATTCAAAGTCGTGGAAATTAAATCCGACGATCGGGGAATGGTAAATGTTGACGAACTTAAAAAAGCCGTGAGTTCGCATACGGCTGGTATGATGCTTACCAATCCAAACACGTTGGGTATTTTTGAAGAGAACGTACTTGAAATTTCAAAGATAGTTCATGATGCCGGAGGACTTATGTATTACGATGGTGCCAATCTGAACGCCATAATGGGTCAAATCAGGCCTGGAGATCTTGGCTTTGACATCGTTCACTTTAACCTCCACAAGACTTTTTCCACACCTCATGGGATGGGAGGTCCTGGTTCCGGCCCAATTGCCGTAAAAGACTATCTTGCGGATTTTTTACCAATTCCAACGATTTCAAAGAAAGGCGAAGAGTACACGTTTGATTTTTCACACAAAAAAAGCATAGGAAGAGTTAGGAGTTTTTATGGAAATTTCAGCGTCGTCGTCAAAGCATATGCATACATCCTCATAATGGGTGAAGAGGGAATAAAGAAAGCAAGTGAAATGGCGGTTTTAAACGCCAACTATCTGAGAGCAAAAATTTCAAAAATACTGAAAGTACCTTACAACAACACATGCATGCACGAATTTGTGGCCACAACGTTGCCTTTGGAAGAGAAAGGGATCAAGGCACTCGACTTCGTGAAGCGTATGTTGGATTACGGCATTCACCCACCGACAGTTTATTTTCCAATGATAGTTCACGAAGACATAATGGTTGAACCGACAGAGACCGAGTCCAAAGATACGCTCGATCACTTTGTGGACATCGTCGAAAAAATAGTCAAGGAAGCCGAAGAAAATCCGGAAATACTCAAAGACGCTCCACACAAAACGCCTATCAGAAGACTGGATGATACACGAGCGGCAAGGAATCCAGTTTTGAGGTGGAAGGGAAATTGAATCTAAATGAAAAAGCGCCGGGGCAAAGCGCTCCGGCCTTTTTTGATGAAGAAACAGAGGAAAATTTGCTCTTTAAACACGTTATTCAAAGGTACAAACCTGTAAGTCCCTTTGGAAAAAAGGCGTTCTTAAAACTGAAACCTTTAAATTTTGAAAAGCTCCAAGAACATTTTGAATTCATTTCTAAAATAAAAAAATGTGAAAAGGAACGCCAGAGAATTGAACACATCCTTGAAAGTTTTCATGAAGTAAGTGAAAGCCTAAAAAGCGTTGACACAGGTAGGACTACACAGGTAGATCTTTTTGAAATTAAACGCTTCATTTATCACCACAAACTTCTAAAGTCTTTAATTCAAAATTGCCTCTCAGATTATTTTGGCACTTTGGACGACCTTTGGCACATTCTCGATCCTCAAAATAGCGGGTCATATGCATTTACACCTCAAAATCAATTGATATCAAACTTGACCAAAAAATGCGAATCCATACAGACTGAAATATCAAAACTTTACCGAGAACGTGCAAAGAAGATCAATGCTCTATTCGGAATATTTCCGAAAAGCACCGAATTCCTCGTGGCAAGAAAAGAAGCCAAGTCCCTTCTCAATTCCGATCTCGTTATTATCGAGAAAGAAGGCATAAAATCTTACACATTTAAATTGAGACCAACGGAAAAAATTTTGACACTCGAAACCGAACTTTTCAACCTTGAAGAACGCCTAAAAGAGGCTCAAAACCAAGAAATAAAACACCTCACAAGCGAAATATCCAAACACACCAATAGGATCAGAGAAGAAATATCCAAAATTGTCAATTTTGACATTGCATTCGCACAACTTCGCGCTTTGAAAGAAAACTGGACATTTCCACAAATTGGCACAAAGATCGATTTAAAAGACGCATTCCATCCTTCAATACTCGAATCGGTACGTTCAGACGGATTTGAATACACAACACTTACCGGAGAGTTTAACCATGGCCTAACCATGATATTTGGACCAAACATGGGAGGAAAAACCACAACGCTTCGAACGATTGGACTTGTTTGTGCCGCAGCAATGTATGGCTTTCTGGTACCAAGCTCCCGAGCGATCATTCCCAAGATAGATTGGATAAGGTACATCGGTGTAACTTCTGGTACCGATGGGCTATCCGGTTTTGCCTCACAGATTACCGCCATAGCCAATGTTTTTAACACGGGGGGACGCGGACTGATACTGATTGACGAATTTGGATCTGGCACGAATCCATACGAAGGAGAAGCGTTAGCAACCGCCGTGGCAGAAACACTCGCAAAAACGTCAAACTTTTCAATAATGGTAACTCACTACCGAAAAGCCATAGAGTCGGTAAATTGCAAGAAATACACTGTGGGGCGATTGAATTTCAGCGGCGAGATCACCATGCAAAATCTCAGATCAAAAATAGATCATCATCTTGTAAGTGGAGCTCTCACTAAAATGGGAGATGCGATAGAACTTTCTAAAATATTGGGATTACCCGAAACTGTGGTTAAGAAAGCGAGGGAAATACTCGATAATAAATAAAAGGAAGAAACGGTTTTTTGCGTGGTAGTGTGGAAAGGAGTTGATGAAATTGAAAGCGGTGGATCTAAATCACCTTTTGAGAGAGGCTTACAGTATGAACGCTTCAGACGTACATCTAACAGTGGGAATGCCGCCGGTGTTTAGATTGTATGGAAAACTCGAACCGCAAAAATTTTACGATCCTTTTTCCCAAAAAGAGCTTGAAGAACTTCTAAACAACCTGCTGAAATCACTCGGAATGAGTTTTGATAAATACGAGTTGGATTTTTCTTTTGGTTTGGAAAACATTGCAAGAATCAGGGGAAACATCTTTATGGAACGAGGTAACATAGCTGCTGCGTTCAGATTGATAACCTACAACATACGTAATTTTGACGAATTGGGACTACCAAAAACGTTGGCCACTTTTTCTGAACACGTAAGCGGAATTGTGCTTTTAGCTGGGCCAACAGGCAGTGGAAAATCCACAACGTTGGCTGCAATGATAGATAAAATCAATTCAGAAAGGCCCGTACACATAATAACCTTAGAAGATCCCATAGAGTACATTTTTCAAAATAAAAAAGCTCTCGTTCACCAAAGACAACTTGGATACGATACGAGATCTTTCGCGGATGGGCTGAAATACGCTCTCAGGGAAGATCCAGATGTCATTCTCGTTGGAGAAATGAGAGACTTGGATACGATGAAGTTTGCATTAACTGCCGCGGAAACTGGTCATCTCGTTTTTTCAACAATACACACCAATTCAGCCGGTTCTGCTCCTGAAAGAATTATAGATGTTTTTCCCGAACATCAACAAAAACAAGTGGCGCTTCAACTTTCCAACACCCTCGTTGGCATTGCCTACCAACGCCTGCTTCCTTCAGTAGACGGAAAGGGGTACGTGCCGGTAGTTGAAATTTTAGTTGGAACAACTGGAGTTAGAAATCTCATCCGTGAAAATAAAGTTCATCAGATAGATTCCCTCATAGAAACCGGTTCAAAATTTGGAATGATAACCTTTGATGATGCGTTGAAAAAGAAAGTGGCGGAGAGAAAAATAAAACGCGAAGACGCCGAATTGTACGCAAGAGACCCATCAAAAATTTAAAAATTCCAAATGATTTATTTATGACTTTTTTATTGCTCAAAAGAATTTTCGAAAAGTCAAAGAACAAGGAGGAAATGAGTTGTGATAAAACCTTTCGTTTACAACGAAGTGGGGAAGCTACGAACTGTTCTTCTGCACAGACCGGGAAAAGAGTTGGAAAATCTCACACCTAACAGTTTGGAAACGCTGCTTTTTGACGATATCCCTTATTTAAAAGTGGCTCAAAGTGAGCACGATGTCATGGCTTCTGTACTGAGAAGCCGCGATATCGAAGTTGTTTACGTTGAAAAATTGGTGGTAGAAGCTCTTTCTCAAAGTGGTGAGATCGTTGAGAATTTTGTGAATGACGTTATAAAACTCAACAACATTACGAGTGAAGAACTTGCCGGCATAATTAAAGAATATTTACTTTCTCTCCCCACAAATAAACTCGTTGAAAAAATCATAACTGGTGTGAGATCGACCGAAATGAACATGAGATGTACATCGCTTGCAGCTCACGTTCAAAGAGAACTTCCGTTCTTTATAAGACCAATGGCCAATCTTTACTTTCAACGTGATCCGGTGGTAACAATAGGTAGGGGAATAGCGGTGAACAGAATGTCAACGAGTGTTCGACGTAGAGAAGCCTTGTTAATGGATTACGTTTACAGGTACCATCCAGAATTCAAAGATGCGAATGTTCCAAGATATTACAACCTTGAAGATCCCTTCTTTATAGAGGGCGGAGATGTAGAAATACTGAACCCAAAGGTTGTGGCAATTGGTATCTCTCAACGTACCGAACCAGAAGCCGTTGAGCTTCTCGCAAGAAGAATTTTCGAATCTGGAGAATCGTTTGACACGATACTCGCTTTTGAAATACCACAATCTCGTGCCTTTATGCATCTCGATACGATATTCACGATGATGGATTACGATAAATTCGTGATACACGCAAAATTAACGGGCATGATCAAATTATTTGCGTTGAAACCATCAAGAAACGGAATAGTTGTCGTCCCAGAAGAAGATGACATAAAAAAAGTGCTAAAACGCTATCTCAAACTCCCAGCCGTTGAAATAGTGAAATGCGGGGGCGACGACCCGGTAGATCAAGAAAGAGAACAATGGAGTGATGGGTCAAATACCCTTTGCATCTCTCCAGGCACGGTGATCGCATATTCGAGAAATTATGTAACAAACTCACTCATAAGAAAATCGGGAGTTGAAGTTATAGAGATACCTTCAAGTGAACTTTCACGCGGCCGAGGTGGCCCAAGATGTATGAGCATGCCAATAGTTAGAGATAAATGAAGTGGATTCTCAAATCAATCTTGTTCGAAAAAGATTGAATCATGTACGCCCTCGTTACAAACCGAGGGCACGTGTTTGTCATACCGAAACGCTAAACCCGGTTTTAGAAGGTCGAGGTGCACTTGTCCGCTTAGACGTTTCTTTCCAAGCATCAAGCATTTCTTGTAAGAGACTTTGAGCGAATTCCAACTTTTTCACATCTCCATTGACATTTCCGTCGATTAATTGACGATAAATAAAATCATACAACGCCCTCAAGTTTTTGGAAATGGTCCCACCTTTATCCATGTCCAAAACGGAATTGAGATAAAGTACGATCTCTTCGGCTCTGACAAGTGAAGAGTTTCTCACTTCAATTTCATCCACTTTAGAAATGGCTTTTTTGATCAGATCTATCGATTTCTCGTACAACATTTGAACTAATTTTTCAGGACTTGCCGTTAGAATCGCGCTCTGCGTGTATTGATCCATTTGAAATACCTCCTTCAAGAGCTCTTGAAAATATTTTTCTGTAAATTTTAGAAAGTTCTTGAATTCTCTCTCGTACTTCTTCCTTTTTACCCAAAGTGGTAAAAGAATTTATTTCCTCAAATTTTGCAATTATTTCTTGTCTTTCATCGTCAGTCTCTATCTTTGTCCCAGTGGATTGGATGGAAAATATGGCATTTTCTATCACTTCAAAACCGCTTGCTATTTTTGACAAGGTGGCAAAAATATGTTCTTCATTCATGTTTTGTAAATCCAACCAATTAAGAAATTCCAAAGCACTCATGATAATCTTTGTAATACTTTGTTCCACAGTCATAAATCCAAGATCGACAATTTGATCGTCACGGACATAAGTCTCTGACAAGTTAGAAATAGGCACGTTTTCCCCATTAACTCTTACATATTCCAGCACATTACCTTTTGGGTATAAATCCCCCACAATTTCACTTAAGAGAAGCTTACCCGCATAACTCCTGCTTTCAATTCCGTTGATCCTAACCTTTATCATACTTTATGACCTCCAGCAATATGTTCGGCAAGATCCGGAAAAACTTGAATGAAATTGCCAAAAATCTGTTCGTAAATTCCTTAACTGAGCTTTTTACTTCTTTTTTGCTTCTTCTTCAAGATTTCGTCAATCCGTCTCGTGCTTTGATTCCATGGTAAGAACCATAACATGACATTCTAGATACCGCTTTTCAAGCGATTCAATTTTTGAGGTTCTCTTGGCTTTTGTGTAGGTAAAACATGACAATTCTCCATTCTATTCTTGTAAGTTGGAACAAAGTAAAGTATTCAAGAATGAATGTCTGAGCATACTTTGATCTTGTTTTTTCGTTTTTACCATCCCTTGAAGCCTTCGTCAAAACATATGAAGACGCCATACAAGATGTGAAAGAACAAAGAGCAAGATTGCACAGTGTGCAATGTATTCTTGCTTTCACGACCAAAGCGATAGCTGCGAAGGAGGCACAGGATGTGCCGAGAAAGCGAATCTAACAGGATGTTAGTATGCAGCGTACTCTGTTTTTTGTGTCATTCTGAACTTGATTCAGAATCTCGATCCACCTTGTTAGTTGCTTGGAGATCCTGAATAGTTCCTACGGAACTTTCTGGATGACGCTGTGGTCAAAGATTCCAATAAAAGAGCGAATCAGTTTTGACAAGGCTTCAAAAAGATTACATTCACCGCTTGTAAAGCGGTACTAAAATGTCAAAGAATACTGAATCTTACCCACACAATCT
>WFSH01000041.1 GCA_015486145.1 Mesoaciditogaceae bacterium | reverse complement strand
TGATAGTCATATTATTCAAAAGGTGTTGAAAAATGGGAAGAAAATATGAATTTGGAAAAACATGGTGGGGAAAAGAGTGGGTAAAAGCGCTTGAAAGTATAGATAAAGATACCAACAGATTACCACGAGGCAGAAGCTATGCCAAGAATGGTCATGTGATAAGCATTAACGTTTCCAGTGATGCCGTTGTAATTGCCAAAGTCCAAGGAACACGTCCTCGACCTTACAGGGAAAAGATCAGAATGAATTTGTTCGGGCTAAAAGAAATAGAAAAGATACAAGAGATTATAGAGTTAAGGCCAGATCTCGCATCACAGCTCCTCATTGGTAATCTTCCAGAAGAACTGAACAAACTTCTGGATGAGAAAGGCGTTCATCTTTTTCCAAGATCGTGGGAAGAAATCGACGCGGAGTGCACCTGCCCAGATTGGGCAAATCCATGCAAGCACCTTGCCGCGGTTTATTACATAATTGCTCAAGAATTGGACAAGGACCCCTTTTTGATTTTCGAAATGCACGGTGTATCTAAAACTCGCCTTATGGATATGGCGAAGATCGTTGGAAAAAAGAACGAGAATATGTTCATTGAAAAAACACAGGTTCGTGATACCGAGGAGATACAAGCCCCAAAACTACCAGAAGAAAAATATGACGTGGGAAAAAGCCTGAATATTCTGGAAGACAATCCCCCTTTTTACCAGAAAGGAAACTTCAAAGAAGTTCTTAGAAAATTTTACAAAACGTTTCTTATCGTTCAAACGCAAGAAGAGCTTTTCAGAGAGACCCATTCTCCTTACTTGAAAGAGACAGAATTTCAAGTGCTGTATTTACCCGACAACCCCTTTATTAAAATAAATGGGGATGTCACTGAACTTCCATTTTCGAAAGGGAAAATCTCTTTTTCCACTTTTTACAATTTCATGAGCGGAATCTCGATCTTTGAAAATAAAAACGACAGCAAATCCGTTCGATTTTTCAAAAAAGCTTTTGCTTTTTCGTACACACTTCTAAAAATGAGAGCAATAATTCCAAAAGCCGTGAAAGTCAACGAAAATGGAGATTTCAAAATAGAATATCATCCGGCTTTGTACGATGACGCTATAAAAGCTTATTTAGATTATTTGAATTCGATAGCTCCCAAATATTTGGTCGTAAATAAAAGTGGAATGGTTTTGAAAAGAAATTTTGTCGCTGATTACATAATATCTCTGATTCTGAGTGAACACATAAAAAACCTGAACATTCCTAAAGAAAACAAAATAACCAAAGTTTTTTTCAACGGAGACGTATTTGAAGTCAAAAAATTTGAGGATAAGCACATTTTTACGAGCGTATCGAACTGGCTTGAACCGTTTTACGTGGGAAGGGGAAATTACTCAATAGTTGTGTTAATAGAAGAGTTAGCCAGAAATGACAAATTCACTCTTCAACTGGAAGTTCAAAACAATCAAGATCCATTAGAGTCTCCGATGACTTTCTCCAAATTCAGAAATTCAAACGCCAGCTTCGCCGACAAAGAGAATGTCATGAAACAACTCGGCATAATAGCGAAGCATAGCCCTTTCACGGCTAAAGCTGCAAAGTATGAAAAACCGATCAGTCTGACACTGGAAGAGCTTGGAGAATTCGTAACAAAGGGACGTTTTAGCCTGGAAATGCTTGGAGTGAAAGTTCTCCTTCCCAAAGAATTCAAAAATATTTTGAAGCCGACGCTAACCTTAAGCGCATCTTTGAAAAACGGTAATTGGAAGAAAACTTACATGAATTTGGTCGAGCTCTTAGATTTTAATTGGAAGATATCCATTGATGGAGAAACCATTTCATTTCATGAACTGTTGAAACTGTCAAAAAAATCAAGTGGAATAATAAAACTGAGGAACAAATATCTTCTGGTGGATACCGATGAATTGCACAGGATCGTGAAAAAAATAGAAGGAGGCATCCCCTCCATTTCCAATCACGAAGCTTTGCAGGTCATTTTGGGTGGAGAACTCGGTGGAGTAAAGATAGATTTTTCCAAGGATCTCAAAGAATTTTTGGAAGATTTCCGAAAAGTCAAAAATATAAGGGCACCCAAAACCTTAAACGCTCAACTGAGGAAATACCAAGAAAGGGGTTTTAAATGGCTTTACACCTACTCAGAAAAAGGATTTGGAGTTTGTTTAGCCGATGACATGGGACTTGGCAAAACTGTTCAAGCTATTTCCACGGTTTTAAAGGAAAAAGAGAACAAAAAACTGAAAAGCCCCGCCCTCGTTGTTGCTCCTCTAACGCTTGTTGAAAATTGGAAAAACGAAATTGAAAAATTTGCTCCCAAACTCAACATAAGCATTTATTACGGTCCTTTCAGAAAGCTCAAAACTAACGGTGTGGACATCGTCCTGACAACCTACGGCGTTGTGAGAAGTGATGTGGAGAAGTTAAAAGGCATTGAGTGGTCACTCATAATAATAGACGAAGCTCAAAATGTGAAAAATCCAAACACTTTTCAAGCCAAAGCGGTAAAAAGCCTAAAATCTCATGGAAGGATAGCCTTAACCGGAACACCAATAGAAAATCGTCTTTTAGAACTTTGGAGTATCTTTGATTTCCTGATGCCGGGTTATCTTGGAAACAGGGAAAAATTCATCAAAGAGTACTCTATTCCTATAGAAAAATACGGAAATTTGGAAGTCGCGCAACGCTTGCAGAGGATAACCGCTCCCTTTCTCATGAGAAGGCTTAAAACTGACAAAACCATAATAAAAGATTTGCCGGAAAAAATCATGTCAAATGAATACGTTCAGCTAAAAGAGGAACAAGCCTCTTTGTACAGAGAGATCGTTAAAAACGAATCGAAAAAAATATTTGGTGAAATTGAAGACATAGAAAGGAAGGGAGCCATATTCAGACTTTTGATATCTTTAAAGCAGGTATGTAACCACCCAATTCACTACACAAAAAACGGCGTTCCCGTTCCATCAGCATCCGGAAAGGCCGAAAGAACGATCGAAATATTGAGAGACATCCTTGAAAACGACGAAAAAGCTGTAATATTCACTCAATACAGGGAAATGGGAAAGCTTCTATTTGATATGGTGAAAAATGCTTTAAAAGTGGAGCCGTTATTTTTCCACGGTGGTTTATCACGAAAAAAAAGAACGGAAATGGTGAAAGATTTCCAGGGAAAACATCACTATCCGATCATGATAATAACCATAAAAGCTGGTGGAACAGGCTTAAATCTCACAGCGGCAAACCATGTTATTCACTACGATTTGTGGTGGAATCCGGCTGTGGAAAATCAAGGCACAGACAGAACGTTCAGAATAGGCCAAACTAAAAACGTCATCGTACACAGAATGATAACCGTTGGAACCCTCGAAGAAAAAATAGATAAAATGATACAGAAAAAACAAGAGCTTGCCAATTCTATCATTACAGCCGGTGAAAAATGGATCACCGAACTTTCAGATGAGGAACTTCAAGACCTTTTTCAATTGGAAAAATAGGTTCTTTTGGGTTGGATAAATGTGATATTTTTTAAACAACGGTATTCTTTGATGCTTTAAAGATACCTTGAAAGCCGATCATTTGTGAGACAATTTGAGGCTTTGTGGTATAATGACGAAGTTGAAGTTTGCATTCCCATATTTCTCCGGTTTTTTCTTCAGAGATCTGCAGGTTTGTTCGTCCTTCGTGATGACAAAAGTGGAACTTCAAAAATTGTCGGAATTCATGCAAATCATTTCATGAATTGAACGTATAACAGGGAAAGGAAGTTTTTATGAAAAATCTGAGATTCGAAGAAATGGGATTATCACCCGAAATGAAAAAGGCAATATCGACGTTGGGATTCAATGAGGCAACCCCCATTCAATCAATGGCAATTCCAAAAATGCTCGAAGGAAAAGATGTCGTTGGACAAGCGCAAACCGGAACTGGAAAAACATTTGCCTATGCGGTGCCGGCTGTTGAAATGCTTGAGGAGGGTAATCGTAATCTGCAAGTGTTGGTACTGTGCCCTACAAGAGAACTTGGCGTTCAGGTGTCCAAAGAATTTGAAAAGATACTCAGGTACAAAAAAGCGACCGTGTTGGCAGTCTACGGCGGTCAACCAATTGACAGGCAAATAAAGGCTCTAAAAAAAGGTGTTCAAATAGTCGTCGGAACACCTGGCAGGATCATGGATCACATGAGAAGAAAAACAATCAAACTTGGCAACGTTAAAATAGTGGTGTTGGACGAAGCCGATGAGATGCTCAACATGGGCTTCATAGACGATATTAAGCTCATTCTCAGTCAAGCGCCAGATGAAAGGCAAACGGCACTTTTTTCCGCCACAGTTCCCAGACCTATACTTGAGCTCACAAAGAAATTTCAAAATAATCCAGAACATATAAAGATTCCAAGTAAGGAATTAACCGTTGAAAGTATAGAGCAGGTTTATTTCAAAGTCAGAGGTAAAGACAAGATAGCGTTGCTTTCAAGGCTTCTTGGAATGTACAACCCACAGCGCTCAATAGTCTTTTGCAACACCAAAAAAACTGTTGATGAGCTTGTAAGTGAACTTAAGATGAGAGGATACTCTGCGGACGCAATTCACGGAGATCTGAGGCAAGCGCAACGAAGCAGAGTTCTTGGCGATTTCAAAAATGGAAGCGTTAGAATTCTCATCGCAACGGATGTAGCCGCAAGAGGACTTGACATAGAAAACGTTGAAATAGTGTTTAACTACGATGTGCCTCAATACGATGAGTATTACATTCATCGAATTGGAAGAACCGGGCGTATGGGTAAAAGCGGCATGGCTTTAACTTTTGTTTCAGGTAGAGACTCTTACAAGTTGAAAGAGATTGAAAAGTACGCAAAAACAAGCATTCGCCATTCCGACATTCCGTCAATGAGAGATGTGGAAAGGAACAGTATGAAAAAGATAGTTGAAAAGATAAAAGAAACGATAAGTCAAGGCAACTTGAACAAATACACAAAAGTGATAAACGATATGATAGAGAACAACTTTTCATCTTTGGACATAGCATCCGCGCTTTTGAAAATGAACAAGGAACTCTCCGGTGAAAGTTCTTCGAATTACGACGAAAAAATAGAAATAGTAAGAGATCGTAAAGATTCAAGAAACTCAAGGGATTCAAGAAGATTCAGAGATGGTAGATCTAATGGGAGAAAGTTCAACTCGAGAGATCGAAACGTCAATTCAAGAAGAAGAACTGATGGTAAAATGGCGAAATTAAGTGTCAACATCGGAAAAGATCACAACATTTCCCCCAGAGACATCGTTGGTTCAATAGCCAATGAAGCGGGAATTTCAGGCAGTTCAATAGGTGCAATAGAGATTCACGAAAATCACACTGTTGTTGAGATAAAGAAGGATCTCGTAAAGGACGTCCTTAAGATAATGGAAGGCAATCAAATAAGAGGAAACACCGTAAGCGTTAAAATGGCCAGAAAATGATTTAACTTCGAAATTTGAACATGATCCCATCAAATGTGAACCGCATTTGATGGTTTTTTATGGACTTTAAAGTGGAAAAAGGTATATAATAGTTTGCTTAACGAACAAAACGAGGTGATGAATTTGGAAATCATTTTCACCAATCGGTTAACTGACATTTGGCAATCCAAAAT
>WFSH01000040.1 GCA_015486145.1 Mesoaciditogaceae bacterium | reverse complement strand
CTTCATCAGAGGTAAATTTGTTGACGCCTACCACAATTTGCTCATTAGATTCAACGGCTTGTTGGTATTCGTAAGCCCTGTTACTTATTTCCTGCTGTACATAACCAGATTCGATCGCTTTTACCATTCCACCCATCTCTTCAATCTTGTTTATGTATTCAAAAGCGCGTTCTTCAATGGAATCTGTGAGCGATTCTATGTAATAGGAACCGGCCAACGGATCGACCGTTTTTGGAACCCCGGATTCGTAGGCTATTATTTGCTGAGTCCGAAGAGCTATTCTGACAGATTCTTCAGTGGGAAGTGCAAGCGCTTCGTCGCGAGAGTTTGTGTGCAACGATTGCGTTCCCCCGAGTACTGCTGCAAGGGCCTGAAGGGTGACTCTTATTATGTTGTTGTCCGGTTGCTGAGCCGTTAGAGTGGAGCCAGAGGTCTGTGTGTGAAACTTAAGGCGCATCGCAGAGTGATTGGTAACGCCAAATCTTTCTTTCATAATCTTTGCCCACATTCTTCTGGCAGCTCGAAATTTTGCTATTTCCTCAAGAAAATCGTTGTGAGAGGCAAAGAAAAAAGACAACCTTTTACCAAATAAATTGGGATCCAGTCCGGCACTTATAGCGGCTTTCACATACTCTATCCCGTCTGCAAGGGTGAAAGCAACTTCTTGAACCGCATCCGCCCCCGCCTCTCTTATGTGGTATCCACTGATGCTTATGGTATTCCAAAGTGGCATTTCTTTTGAGCAAAATTCAAATATGTTGGTTATTATTCTCATGGAAGGTTTTGGTGGATATATGTAGGTACCGCGCGCAATGTACTCTTTCAATATATCGTTTTGAATGGTTCCTCGGAGTTTTTCTCTGCTCACTCCTTGTTTTTCTCCAACTACCATGTACATGGCAAGGAGTATCGAAGCGGTGGAATTTATCGTCATGGAGGTGCTAACTTTGTCGAGCGGTATACCGTTGAACAAGATTTCCATGTCAGAAAGAGAATCGATCGCCACTCCGACTTTGCCCACTTCTCCAAGAGAATGGGGATCGTCCGAATCATATCCAATTTGTGTGGGAAGATCAAATGCAACGGAAAGCCCACTTTGACCCTGCTCTAAAAGATATTTATACCTTTTGTTGGATTCTTCCGCATTCCCAAAACCTGCGTACTGTCTCATCGTCCACAACTTTCCTCTGTACATCGTTGGTTGGACACCCCTCGTAAACGGATACTCCCCAGGAAAACCTATTTCAGAATAATCCCCAACATCAAGTGGTGTGTAAAGCCTCTTCGTCTCCTCACCCCAACTATTTTTAAAAGTTCCTCTTTCGGGGTATTTCTCAAGGACTTTCCCCGTTTTTGATTCCCACTCTTTCAATTTTTCTCTTAAATCACCATCATTCACCGTCTTTTTCCTCCTCTTTCAGCATTTTATCTTCTATAACCATGGAAAATCCATTTAATTTTATGATCACCTTTTTCCCTTTTGCATTTACCAATTTAGACGCTATTTTCTCCATTTCGTTTCCATCTTTGGCGTATATAAAATAAGACGTTGGAGTTTTCAAAAGTTTATCAAGTTTCACCGTGTCATCGTCATAAATGAATTCAGCTTCGTAAGGTCCACCTTCAGGCAAGAGTAAAGGGGAAAGAATTTCCACTTCAATCTTCCCATCTGTAGCGAGTGTGGCTTTTCCACTCTCGAAAACGTAAAATTCCACTTTTCCACGCCCATTTTCCATAACTTTCGAGAATCCCGTTTCTGACTTTTCAACGATCGTAATGGAAAGATACTGCTTTTGGAGACGGAGACGTTCATCCAGCTCGTAATCCGGATAGCCTTCAAGTGGTGGAAGCTCTGATTTTTTTTCTTCTCCAAAAAGCTGTTGTTGAAGAGCTTTCAAGCCGCCTTCGGCCATGTCCCATATTTTTTCAAGATTATCGATCGCGTATTTGCGATTGGAACAAATCGAATCCAATGCACCGCTAAGTATCAAAATCTCCACCAATCTCTTGCTTGGACGTCGCTTGTTGAGACGATTCAAAAAATCTTGAATGCTCTCGTACTTCATATTTTTTCTTTCTTCTTCTATGTCTTTAGCAAACGACAGACCCACTCCTTTGATGGCAGACAATCCAACACGTATCCCCTTGTTTTCCGTCTTGAACAACGCTACGGACTCGTTAACGTCTGGTGGAAAAAGCTCCAAACCAAGACGCTTTGCCTCGTTGGCATAAATCGAAAGTTTCGCGGGATTGGAAATGTTAGAATTCATCAATGAAACGAGATATTGAGCTGGTTTTGTGGCTTTTAAATACGCTGTCCAGGCTGTTATGTAAGCGTAAGCCACACTGTGTGACTTGTTGAATCCGTAAGATGCAAAAGAATTTATGAGATCGAAGAGCTTTTTGGCTTTTTCTCTTTTATAGCCGTTGTTCAAACATCCATGAATGAATTCTTCTTCAAGTTCCATCATGAGATCGTTTTTCTTCTTAGAAATGGCCTTACGGAACAAATCAGCCCGGGATGGTGAAAATCCAGCAAGCTGGGTGGCGATCTTCATTATCTGTTCTTGATACACTATCATCCCATAGGTTTCTTTCAGCAATTCGTTGAGTCCCAGATCGTCATTGCTCACCGAAAGGCCGTGCATTCTCTTCACATATTCATCTGCCATTCCAGAATACATGGGGCCAGGTCGGTTCAAACTTAAAAGTGCAACGATATCTTTAAAGTAACGAGGTGACATCTTCTTTGTCAGAGCTGTGGCAGACGCACTTTCGAGTTGGAAAACTCCCAAAGTTTCACCACGTTTCAACAATTCATATATTTTCGGATCATCAACAGGGAGTTTGTTCATCTCTTCCCTGCTGGCAGCTTTGCCCAAGGTTTCTTTGATGTTTGTCAACGTTCTCAAACCCAAGATATCTATTTTTATCACACCAAGAGCGGCGAGTGATTCCATATCAAATTCCGTAACCCACGTTCCATCGTTAAAAATCAGAGGTAATTTCTCCGTTATAGGAGTATTTGACAGCAGTATTCCGGCGGCATGTACGGTTCTGTGATGAATCAAGCCCTCCAACATTTGTGAATAGTTTAAAGTTTCCCTTATTGTGGGATCACGGGAAATACGTTCAAGAGATGGATTTTGAGCAATCGCAACTTTCACAGAATCGTATCCAGAGACTCTCCACGCCAAATCATTTATGACCCTTTCATTCAAATTTAAAGCTTTTCCAACAGCGCGCACAACGGCTTTTGCACCAAGCGTTCCATAAGCTCCAACCTGTACGACCCGATCTCTCCCATATTTTTCCATGATGCCGTCTATCAGACGGCTACGTTCTGTATCTTCCACGTCTATATCTATATCGGGATCTCCAACTCTCGATTCGTTTAAAAATCTCTCAAAGAGCAAATCGTATTTCAAGGGATCTATCGTGGTAATACCAAGCAAGTAAGCTATGAGCGATGAAACGGAAGAACCTCTCCCGGGTCCGACAATAATACCAAGTTTTTCTGCGGTTTTTACGATGTCGGAAACGACGAGAAAATACCTTGAAAAGTCCTTTGATTCTATCAACTTCAATTCAGTTTCTGCCCTTGCTTTGTAAACTCCTTGAAGTGTTTCCAAACCTATCATTTTTCTCAGGGTTAAGCGATCATCGTCAGATACCTTTGGAAGTTCCAATTTCGGTTCAATGCCGTATTCATCACATTTTTGGGCTATTTCGAGGGTATTCTCAAGGGCACTTTCCACGTGGCCAAAAAGATGTTCCATCTCTTGAGGTGTTTTGAGGTAATACTGATCACTCCCATAAGCAAAATTCCCGTCCCAACGCATATTTCTACCTATCGAAACGAACAACCCATGAGCCTTCGCATCTTCT
>WFSH01000039.1 GCA_015486145.1 Mesoaciditogaceae bacterium | reverse complement strand
TGATCTTCAGCACCATGAGGACACGTTTTGGATGTTGCCATGTTGCCACATTTTTTGCAATAAAAAGCATGTTCGAATTTCAAAGGCACTATTCCTATCTCTTCTGGAGTGAAGTTATCAAATATTTCTTGAGCTTCGTATGTGCCGTAGTAATTTCCCACGCCTGCGTGATCTCTTCCAACTATGAAATGCGTGCATCCGTAATTTTTTCGGCATATCGCATGAAATACCGCTTCTCTTGGTCCAGCGTAACGCATGTTAACGGGGAAAACTCCAAGCGCTACTCTGTTTTTTGGATAGTATTTTTCAAGTATGACTTCATACGATTTCATTCTCACATCCGCTGGAATGTCTCCTTTTTTCGTCTTTCCTATAAGAGGATTTATGAAAAGACCATCGACAATTTCGAGTGCCGTTTTCTGTAAGTATTCATGTGCTCTGTGAATGGGGTTTCGCGTTTGGAACGCGACTATCGTCTTCCAGCCTTTTTCTTCGAAAAGCTTTCTCGTTTCAACGGGATCGAGTCTGTATTCTTTGAAATTCTCATGCTCTATTCTTCTTAGAAGCTTTATTTTCCCACCAAGGGCGACGTCTTTTTGTTCATACAAAAATTTCACTCCAGGGTGAGCCTCTTCATCCGTTTTATAAACTTTCTTTGCCTCTTCTTTTTTTCTTCTTTCGTATTTATCTTCAACGGTTAAAACGGCGTACTCTTTACCCTTTTCATCTGTTATCAAAACATATTCACCTATTTTCAATTCATCAGCTTCTTCTTTTGAAAGGGATAGAACAATGGGTATCGTCCAAACAACGCCGTTTGAAAGCCTCATGTCATTTAGAACACGGTCGTAATCCGCTTTGTTCATGAATCCTTCAAGTGGGCTAAAAAGACCAGTGGCTATGTTTTCAAGTTCGGAAAGTGTCCAATACGAAACTTTTATTTTTTTCAATTCTTTACTTTTGACAAGTATTTCTTCGCTTTCTTCTTTCGTTGCGATCCTGTTTATGAGTTTTCCCCCGTGCGGTGCTATCACAACAAATCACTCTTTTCTTGACGAAGATATCAAAAATTTTGACTGTACAAAATTTTCAAATCACATCTTGGTTTTTAAGGTAATCTATGACCTTTTGTGCAGACTTTTCAACACTTTCTTCACTTGTTTCTAAAATTATTTCTGGATTTTCTGGCTCCTCGTAGGGAGCGGAAATGCCCGTAAACTCTTTTATTTCTCCCTTTAAGGCTTTTTTGTACATCCCTTTAGGATCCCTTTTTATGCACATACTCACGGGACATTTTACATAAATCTCTATAAATTCGCCTTTTTCAAAGAGTTTTCTCGCCGTTTCTCTGTCAATTTTGTAAGGTGATATAAAGGCGGTTAGCGTTATGATACCGGCATCCACAAAGAGCTTCGCCACTTCACTTATGCGTCTTATATTTTCTTTTCTATCTTTAGGTGAGAATCCAAGGTCGCTGTTTAAACCGTGTCTTACGTTATCTCCATCTAAAACGTAAACGAGTTTGCCCATCTTGTAGAGACGTTTTTCAACTTCCCTGGAAATTGTTGATTTCCCTGAAGAGGGAAGTCCCGTGAACCACACCACAACTCCCTTTTGACCAAGAAGTTTTTCTCTTTCCTTTTTTGTCACTTTACCCTCGTGCCACACCACGTTCTCATTCTTGATTTCCATGCTGTGTCTCCTAAAAGTCTTTAAGACTTACGTCCACAGTCCCGTCCGGTAGCATCCAATCTGGATGATACTTTCCAGACTCTTCCATTTGGTAACGCACACAGCTTTTCCAATCGCCTTTACAATATTTTTCTACCCATTTTTTGTCGATTTTTCCATTTTCATAAAATCTTCTTATTGGACAAACGACATACCATTTACAGACTTTTTTGCTCACAAAATCATCACCTTTTATCGCCCTTTATTTGAACATACGATCATACATCAGAATTTGTTAAATCCAAAGTCAGACTTTTAATTTCATGTACCGTTTTCTGTGACTCTTTCGAGTTTAATCTATGATCTATTAGATTTAATAGTATCAGTGCCTCACTCGTAAAATGAGGAAAAGCTGATCAAAATTTTAGAGTGTATACACATATTTGGATTTTCTTAACTTTTGTAAGGGTATTTCAAATTCAACTGAATTTCACCAAACTTCTTTTCATATTCTCTTATGAAGTGTTTTCCCTTTGTGCTTAAAGTGTAATAAGTATGGTTTCTATGTTTGACGTACTTGTACTTTCCGTTTTTCAATTTTGTGTGGTAATTTATTATGCTTCCGCTAACTTTTTCTAAAAAACCGAGTTCAAGTAATTTTTTATGAATTTTCATAGCATCACTCAAACTCAACCCAAAACGATGCGAAATCAACTTTGAATAATCAGCACCGGCTATTTTATGATATTTCAGAATTTTTATCTCCAAATCTCTGAGCTCTTCTTTTCTAATTTTCATTGGCATCACCATACTCAAAGTTCTTTACGTTTAATGTTCTTTGCTTCAATTGGATTATATTTACCCATGGTATATACGCGTATCTTATGACTTCGTGGAAATTCCTTCTTTAAGAGTTTTCTGAAAAGTCTTCTAATTTCATCAAATTTTACATAAAATTTGTCCTGATAAAAGCCATTTTCAATAACCAAAAAATTATCCTGTCCTTTTCGTATCACAAAGATACTCCGATTTCGTTTGTAACTTCTGATATCCAGATAATGCCCTTTTGGCAGTTTTTCAATTCTCTCCATCAACACTTTTAAAAAAGTTTCCTTATTGATCATAATTCGTTATAGCGCGCTTGAAGTTCTTAAAAATATGTAAACCGCTACGGCAATGATGAAGTAAGAGAATCCTTTCGTCAGCATTTCGGATTTAACTTTGACCGCGATCAAGCTTCCTATCAGCATTCCAGCAATTGTTCCTACCAAAATCCAAACAATTGGTCCTGTACTTATTGTTCCAATTCCAAGAAATCTTGCTGCTATACCCCAAAGTGAGTTTAATGCTATGATCATAAGACTAGTCGCAATAGCATGTTTTGTCGGAAATTTAAGAGCAATGACCAAAGCCGGAACGATCAAAAATCCTCCTCCTACACCAAAAAAACCTGTAAGAAAACCGACTGATAGACCTGCACCTACTAAATAGTACCATTTTCTCATTTCGTTTTTTAGGCTTGGTATTTCGGTGTTTCCAGTTTCTGAAGCTTTCGAACGCTTTAGCATTAAAAATCCTATCAAAACCATCGTGACGGCAAAAAGGTAAAGTATCGTTCTTGAGGACACCAGAACATTTAAATAAGAGCCTATAAACGCCGATACGATCCCAGATATTGCAAAAACAAACGCAATTCTCCAATGGACCAGTTTGTCTTTAAAATACTCAAAAACCCCAACTACTGAACTGGTTCCAACTATAACGAGGCTTGTTCCCGTAGCGTTATGAACATTCATGCCTATAAGATAAACAAGAATTGGGACGGTGATTATAGATCCTCCCGCTCCTGTTAATCCTAAAGCTATTCCTATACCAAGTCCATAAAGAATTTCTAATAAAAATATCATCGTCGCTCCTTTTCAAGTTGGAAATTTTGGTAACACCAAAGTCTTTTCGAAAAACTCCTTGACTAAATTTCAACACCAAATGTTTTAAGTACTTTGCTTTTGATTCATTTTATCGTATTTTTCAAATAAACACGAACTTTGTGGCTTCTTGGAAATTCTTTTTTTATAAGTTTTTTGAGAAGCCTCTTCAATTTGTCAGGAGAAATTGTAAATTCTTCCTTACAAAATCCATTCTCAACGACCAAAAATTTCTCTTCGTTTTTCTTTACCACTAATATATATCGATCTCTCTTATAATTTCTAAGATCCAAATAATTACCTTTGGAAAGACTCTTAACTTTTTCTAACACAATTTTTAAAAGCATTTCTTTGCTTATCATTAAAATGTTAGCGGTAAATATCCCTCATTTATTTTTTTTACAATCTCTTGACCTATTGGGACTAAAGAAAAACCCATTTTTTCTAAAATGTCGCTCACATTGTAAGCTTTTGAAACGTTTATACATGCCAACGGAGAAAATCCAAGTTTTATGGTATCCGCAAGCATTTTTTGAAGTTCTGCGTCATTCGAGATTGTTTTTTCACTTGGACCAAAGAAAAATAACTTTATGTCTTCAACGGATTGAGATTTTTTTGTGTTAAGAACAAAACCAAATGTGAACTTGATCATGTCTCTATCACCTGATGATGCTATTACTAAAATCTTCTTAGCCATATTTATCGTCTCCCATATAAAATTAGTTGTTAAGTAATTCATTTTAATTTAAAGTGGGGCCCGAAGATGTGATGAGAAACACAGGATGTGTCGAGAAAGCGAATCGAACACGATGTCCGTATGCAGCGCGTGTTCTGTTATGAGTTTCTTTCACGGAATAAACGGCCGATTTAGTCCTGACGGGACTTTGAAAAAATCACACTCGCCGCTTGTAAAGCGTAAAAATTGAAATCTCATAACTAACTACTCAGTGTTCACTATTCACTGTTTACTCATCACTACTTACGTGCTTTAAAAATGTCAAAGAATGTCGCTATTCAAAAAATGTTACCCACACTATTTCGCAGAGAACAATCTTTTTAAATCTTCAAGCGCTTCAATAATATCTTGTTTCTTGATCTTGAACGCACTTTCGTTTGCGTACTTTTCAAAAGTTCCCATATCACGTTAACTTTGACTTTAACGGCCGAAAAATATGCCACCTTAGCTTTATGGATATTCATAGTATGCAGATGATTCTGCAAGTTTTTTAAAACCTCCAAGATGTTCTCATCTTTGAACATCTGGAGGGATTTTGAGGAATATATTTTGTCAAAAACTGAATCTATTTTTGCTATGGTGTTCTCTTTAGGCTTCATGATTTGTGCTTTATTAGCTTTATTGAAGCTCCTTTGGCAGGTCTTGACGTTTAGGTATATTTTGCCTATTCAGGAGATCTTCAACCAAATTTGGAAATTCTTGCGCCGGGATCCCTACTCCCATTTCCGTCGGATCCTTAAATGCGTGAGCTCGTGCACCTCCGCAAAGTGTTGATATGTTCATCCTTCTGTTCAGAATGGGCGATACCGTCATTTCTGCACAAAGCCCACATGTTCCGAGAAGATCTGCTTGAATTCTACCACCGTTTCTCATCACGTAAGGCCCCTCTAACGATAAGATTTGGGCAGGCAAGCCAAATATTAAAATTATATGAGGATCAACAGGTGCCTTTGAGAGTTTGAAAACTACTACGGATGAAACAGATCCAGGTTCAAAGTGAGGAATCTTATCACGCGTTACCATCGATGCTTCAATCGAGTAAAATCTTCTTAAGAGGAAATCTCTTTCTCCGTTTTTTATTGCATCTGGCAAATCGTAAAGTCCAAGATTTGCAGCTCCGGCTGAACACAAAAAGTCTTCCGCTTCCAAACGCAAAGCATCAGGAAAATTCGACAATCCAGAGTAATTAGTTGATCCTCTCACAGTTTCGACTGCCTGACAATATGTAAGCTTTCCAGATGGTCTTGAAATGGATTCAAAAAATTTCTCATATCTTTCTGAGTGAACACTTGGAACTAAGTATACTCCAACAGGTTCGTGCTTTAATTCAAGTTTCTCAACTAATTTACCACTCAAATCTTTCCAATCGTGTTTAACCGACACTAATTGTTCTTTTAAAAGTGGACCTGCCATTTTCAATCACCTCTTTACTGTTTTCCCTCAATGTATATGGCATTTTTGCCACATATTTCAAGGCATGAAAGACATAATATGCACTTTTCTGAAGCAATAGCTACCGATTT
Source organism: Mesoaciditogaceae bacterium (assembly GCA_015486145.1). Lineage (GTDB taxonomy): Bacteria > Thermotogota > Thermotogae > Mesoaciditogales > Mesoaciditogaceae > WFSH01. The sequence goes on along the minus strand of WFSH01000039.1, from coordinate 1,583 downwards.
GTATTCGCGATCTGGATCTGTTTCTCCAGGTCTTCTTTCAAGCTCATAAACATCTTCTGGACAAACTTCCACACATTTTCTGCAACCAACACATTCATCTTCATCTATTTTAATGTTGGCACCAGCTTGAAAAGTCACTGTACTCATTTTATTTTCCTCCTCTTACAAAAGCTTTCTTGCGGCTTTGGATATGCCTTCAGATGACATGGGATGCTGATCGGCAAATTCCGCGATATCTTTAACATTTAAACCTTTTGCGACCGCTATTCCGAGCTCTCCTATCAAATTGTCTGCATCTATGCCGACAACCCATGCACCAACAAGTCGCATTGTTCTGATATCGAAAAATTCACGAATTTCGCCTTCCATTTCATCAAATATTTGCGCACGAGCGTCAACTTTAAATTGGTAATCTGTTTCAACAAGTTCAATATTTCTTTCCTTTGCAATCGACGGCGTGATGCCAACGTAAGCGATCTTGGGGAAAGTGAAAACGGTTGTTGGTACTGCGTCAAAGTTCATATAGTCTATAGGATGATTACCAGCCATTATGTTGTTGGCAGCTACTAACGATTGTCTAACAGCTGAATGAAAGAGCATCGAAAGTCCATTAACATCACCTGGTGCATATATGTGTGGAATATTTGTCTGCAATGCATTGTTGACAACAATTTTTCCCTTTTTGACGTTAACCCCTGTTTCTTGAGTGCCTTGTGGCACAACAGGCTTTCTTCCTATTGCCATCAACACAAGATCGGACTTTACATTCTTTTTGATTTCATGTTGTGTGTAGACAACTTCGTACTTTTCATTATCTTTTTTGATCTCCTCAACTTTGGCATTCAAAATGATCTCTATATTCGGTTCTAAAAGAGCATGCAATTTTTCGGAAAGCCTTGGCTCCGTTGTTGGCAGAATTCTGTCCATCATCTCAACAACGCGCACCTTAACTCCAAATTCATTGAAAATAGTGGCGGTTTCGAGACCGATATACCCCGCACCAATGATCGTTAAGGATTCTGGTAATTCTTTCAGGCTTGGATCAAGCGCAAAAATATCCCTTGATGTTATGCAATATTCGGCACCTTTTATAGATGGCATCGCTATATCTGAACCACTGGCAATTATGATATCTTGGGCTCTATATTCTTCTTTTCCGTTTTCTGTTTTTACTTCAACTGTATGTTCATCTAGAAAAGAAGCAACGCCCTTGATTAATTTTAGGTGTTTTGAGGCTTCTTTGAGCTCTTCAGCATGTTGTTCGTATCTTATTTTTTGAACGCGATCTTTATGTGATACGATTTTCTGGTAATCGAAATCCACTTTTCCATTTAAACCAAACACTTCCGCCTTTTTAGATGTTCTGTACACATCCGCTGCTTCTCTTAATGCTTTCGAGGGCACGCATCCTTCGGCAAGACAGTTTCCACTCATGATTCCCTTGGAATCTACCATAACGATGTCTTTCCCAGCTTTTGCCAATCGGAAGGCCGCAGGATAAGCTCCTCCACCTGCACCAATCGTTAAAACATCGACTTCTTTCACAGTTACCGCCTCCTTCATATTGATGAAAGAAATTCAAC
>WFSH01000038.1 GCA_015486145.1 Mesoaciditogaceae bacterium | reverse complement strand
TCCTGAAAGTTCCGAAGGAACTATTCAGGATCTCCAAGCAACTAACAAGGTGGATCGAGATTCTGAATCAAGTTCAGAATGACAAAAAAACAGAGCACGCTGCATACTAACATCCTGTTAGATTCGCTTTCTCGGCACATCCTGTGCCTCTCTTCGCAGCTATCGCTTTGGTCGTGAAAGCAAGAATACATTGCACACTGTGCAATCTTGCTCTCTGTTCTTTCACATCTTGTATGGCGTCTTCACATGTTTTGACGAAGGCTTCAAGGGGCGGTAAAAATGAAAAAACAGGATCAAAGTATGCTCAGACATTCATTCTTGAATGCTTCACTTTTTCAACATGTCCTGTGTCTTCCTTCGCAGCTATCGCTTTGGCCGTGAAAGTGAAAAAGATATCCCTCTTAGCTTTTGCTTCGATCATGAAAATGGTCATTCCGGCCGCCGAACCGAAATCTCATTTTGAAGAAATCCTGAATAGTTGTTTCGAATCTTCAAACAATTAAAAATGCGTGCCTTACCATTTTTTAGTCTGTTTTGTAAAGAAACTACTACTTCTTACCAACACAAAAAAGAGAGTCATGATTGCGATTGTGAGAATGTTATAATGCATTGCAGAAGCGTAAGAACTTTTGAAAGAAGTGGAAAAATGCTAACTGTCAACGAAATTAAAATTTTTTTGGAAGTCGTGAAAGCGGGAAGTATCACAGGCGCATCAAAGAATTTGTTCATAAGCCAACCAGCCGTTTCACAGCACATTAAAACAATTGAGGAAAAATTGAATATCAGACTCTTCGAAAGAGCCAACACCAAGTTGTACCTCACCAATGAGGGATTCAAGGTTTACAAAGAGTTAGAAAAGCTTTACAGAATTTTTGAAGAAACAGTCGAAAGAGTTAGCCTCGGAGATATACCATCCGGCAAACTGATCAGCATAGGAGCAAGTAAAACAATAGGAAATTACTTTCTTCCCTTTCTAATTGCAAAATACAAAGAGCTCGAGAGAGGGAGCTATTTTTCTTTAAAGATTCAGAACACCTCTGAAATAGTTGAAAGAGTTTTGAACGAAGATTTTTTGATAGGTTTTGTGGAAGCTCCTGTTTATCACAAATCGTTGAATATCGAAGTGATTTGTGAGGATAGATTGAAAGTCGTGTGCTCGCCAAATAGCAAAATCGCGAAAAAAAGTGAACTGACAATTGAGGAGTTAAAGATCCTCCCCTTCATATCAAGGGAAAAAGGCTCCGGTACCAGGAGAATAATAGAGAATACTCTCTCAAAATATGGATGTAATTCTTTAAACGTTGTTGTAACGGCTTCAAGCAATGAAGCAATAAAAGAATTAGTCGCAGCTGGATTAGGGATATCAATCCTCAGCAGTTTTGTCGTTTCAGCGGATGAGAAATACGGTCGCATAGTTTCAAAGGATATAGATGGTGTCGACATCAAAAGGAATTTTTTCATGATCTGCAAAAAAGAAAAAAGCATTTCAAGGTTTGAAAATAAGTTCAAAGAATTTGTGAAATCCGTCGGATGTAAAAAGTAAAGATGTTTTTAATCCATTTCTTCACTGAGATTTGAATTCGTCGTCTATGTATCTCTGAGTTTCATTTAAAACCTCTTTTAGAGGCTTTTTATCCTTGAGGTAAAGATTTAAAGCAACGGTAATGGCTTTAAAATAGATATTTTGACCGACGAAAATCGGAAGGATCAGGGATCTTTTTGCACTCGCGTACATGGTTTGAATAAGAATTTGTAGATTGTAAATGGCATAAGGCGTTGGAGTGGCAGTTGTTATAAGATTAAAAACTGATTTTGGATGCTGAAGGGCTCTTATGGCCTGTGGATTTGCCGGCAACGTGTAAGTTGACGAACAAAATCTGATTTCTTGCTCTGCCGAAGTCACATAATCAAGGAATTTTCTCACCACTGATGACTTTTTAAACACGACAAACCCCTTGGCATCGAGTATGGGTGGTATCTGCTGATCATTGCTGAGTCTTGGATAGGGCAAAACTCTAAAATTCACCTTATCTTTTAGAAAACGGGGAAACCATGATGAACTTTGGAATATGAAAGCCACCTTACCGCCTTCAAAAACCTTTATGAGTGTTTTAGTAGGATACGAAACCGCATATTTCTTTTCGTTAAACAGCATGTTGTAAAATTTGAAAGCTTTCATCGTACCTTTTGTATCTACAAGTGGTACGCCATTTTTTTGAGGCATCCTCCCTTCATTGAAAGCCACGTTAAAAGAAGTAAAAAGATATGGAGAACTCTCATCAAAACCAATACCTTCGTGATTTGATTCTTTTACATTTGATATCATCTTTTCCAAGGTGCTAATCGTCCAATCGTTACCGGGTAAACTTCCTCTGTAAACATCGGCATTCACATAGACAAGTTGAACGTTTGCGTAATATGGATATGCATACATGTGATTTTTATACGTAAATGCTTTTTTGAAAAAATTCGTTGTATTCACCATTGCAACCGGTGCTATACGTTTCAATGAAGCGAGCGTATCAATTTCACCGCTTCCAACTAATGCCGCATCTGGAAGTGTACCGTGATCGTTCAGTGTTTGTTGAAGCTTTTGACGTATGTTGGAAATGAAAACTAAGTTAATCAGCTCGTGTGGATTTTGCACGTTAAATTCATCGACGATGCTTTTAAATTGACTTTTCCCCTGTCCGCTGAACCAGATGGTAATCGCTCCTGCAAACGACACAGTTAAAACCAACAAAGGAATTAAAAAGAACATTCTTTTCATAATCATCGCCTCTAAATGATATATTTTTCACGTTCTGTTCTAACGAACATTATACTTGGCATATTTTAAAATGTGGTTAAGAATTTTCCCCATCTCCATGTAAAAGCGAAAGTCGAGACGTAACTTGAACGGATCTCTTCACGATCGTGTGGGTGGTATTTTTGAATAACACATTCTTTGACATTTTAGTACCGCTTTACAAGCGGTCAATGTAATTTTTTCGAAGTCCCGTCAGAAC
>WFSH01000037.1 GCA_015486145.1 Mesoaciditogaceae bacterium | reverse complement strand
AGCTTCATGTTCAATTTGGTTGCGATTCCAGCGCTTTGGTTACTTGCGCCGATCATGTCTACCGGTGCTTACGCCACCGCTTGGACCATCGGAACGGCGGTGGTGGCGCTAATCTCTTTTTTGTTGGGAAGGAATGTGTGGACGGCTTTCCCATTCGCAAAGCCATTTACTCGACAAATGTTGCGAGCCCTTTACCTGGCATCACCGCTTTTTCTTTCGATTACGATCGGTACGATAAACAACATAGTGGATAAAGCATTCGCCTCCACTTTGGCAGTGGGGAGTATATCTGCGCTGACTTATTCGTACACGATAGTTGGGATAATCACCGGATTGGCCACGAGTGGGCTTATCACCTCATCTTTCACGAGTGTTTCCGAGAGCGCCTCCGTTATGGATGATGAGGCACTGAGGGTTAAAACCGTGAAACTGAACGAAGCGATAATAAAAATTCTCGCCCCTGCTGCTGCCTTTACGATTGTTGCAGCATATTGGATAGTTGCCGTGATATACCAAAGGGGAGAATTCACATCTAAATCCACAATGATGACATCGCCAGCTCTCATAGCCTATGCCTTTATGATCGTAACCGGACCGCTTTCCGGTATACTCGGAAACTTGTACATAGCAAAAAAACAAACCCTCCGACTTACGCTGATCAGCGTTCCATTTATTCTTTTGAATGCCGTTATGGATTGGTGGCTTATGGGACCTTTCAAACAAGCGGGAATTGCGGCCTCTTCAAGTGTGGTATCTTTAGCTTGGGTTATCACATTGACGTTCGATCTCAAACACCATTACAAAATCACACATCTTTTCAGCATAAAGACGATCCTTCCAATTTTGACATCTCTTTTGTACATATATGTGTTTACCTTTCCACTTTCAAACATGGCTTACGTTCCCAAAATTATTTTGGAAATTTTCCTTACCACCGTAGCGATTTTGTATTTTGCGAGAAATGAAATAAACGTGATATTGAAAAAAATAAGGCGAAAGAAGGAAAACTAACAACGTTTTTTCATCATTTCAAAACCTTTTTTGCGATAAAATGGCAATAAGTTAGAGGATCGTTATTTGAAAGTGGTAAAATAATTTTGAGTTTTTCGATCGTTGATTGTGAATTACGTGAATATTTGAGGTAAAATTTATTTTGTGAAGGTATGCACACTCTTTTTAATGTCCGTTTAGGGAGGTGAGTGGAAAGATACAACATCTAAAAGCATCGTTGATGAAACAAAAAAGTTCCAATGTGGGAGGTGATAAACAACCCATTGTAATCGTATCTCAAATAAAAACAACGCAAAATTCTTGGAGGAAAAACAGGAGGGAGTACAATGGCAAACGTAGGTATAAACACAGGTGATACTGCTTTTTTGTTGATCTCTGCGGCGCTGGTTTTGTTGATGACGCCAGGGTTAGCTTTTTTCTATGCCGGAATGGTTGGCAAAAAGAGTATTATAAGTATAGCCATGCAGAGTTTTGTCTCCATGGGTGTAAGTGCAATCATGTGGATTATTGTTGGGTATTCTCTTGTTTTTAGCGGGAATGGTCCTTTCATTGGAAATCTCAATCACGTCTTTCTCATAGGCATAAGCCCAACAGCTCTGTTGGGGAAAACTCACATTCCGGTTTATGCTTTTGTGGCGTTTCAGATGATGTTTTCAATAATAACTCCTGCTCTTGCAACAGGCGCCTTCTTAAAGAGGGTAACGTTTAAATCCTATATCTTCATACTCATACTTTGGCAATTGTTGATTTATTACCCGGTTGCTCACATGATATGGGGTGGTGGCATATTCCAGCAATGGGGAGTGCTTGATTTTGCGGGAGGTATCGTGGTTCATGCCACTGCAGGACTTGCGGCACTTGCCTCTGTAATATATCTTGGAAGAAGAAAAACCGAATGTGAAGATTCTCCATCAAATCTTCCTTTAGTTGCAATAGGAACGGCAATGCTTTGGTTTGGATGGTTTGGTTTCAACGCTGGCAGTGAACTTGTGGCAAATGGAGTAACCACCCTTGCCTTTCTCAACACGGATATAGCTGCAGCTGTTGCCGGATTCACTTGGTTGTTGCTCGAATGGGGTGGTTCCAAAAAAGCAAAAAGTTTGGCATTTATGACAGGCTCTGTGGCCGGCTTGGCGACGGTAACGCCAGCTGCAGGCTTTGTTTCCGTTCCCAGCGCAATGCTCATAGGATTAGCTGCGGCTCTCATCTGCTACGGAATGGTTCGAGTTGTTAACAACGCCAAAAAGCTTGATGACGCGTTGGATGTTTTCGGAGTTCATGGCGTTGGAGGAATACTTGGTATTTTAATGCTCGGATTGCTTGGGGAATTGGCATTCAACCCACATGGAGCAAATGGGTTGTTTTTCGGAAATCCGGCTTTCTTCGGGAAAGAGTTTACAGCAGCAGCCACACTGAGCGCTTACGCTTTCGTGTTAACACTTTTTATCTTCTGGATTGTTCACCTCTTTGTAAGAGTTAAAGCAACAAAAGAAGAAGAAGAAAACCCTGATGAAGCTATGCATGGTGAAACTGCTTACAGTTGATTTGATTTTTTGTGTTTTTGGCTGGCCAAGATTTATTCTTGGCCAGTTTTTTAAGTAGCTCAAATTTTCGGATCTCTTCACGATAGTGTGGGTAGCATTTTTAAAATAACACATTCTTTGACATTTTAGTACCGCTTTACAAGCGGTGAGTGTAATTTTTTTGAAGCCTTGTCAAAACTGATTCAGGATGACAATGTGGATAATTCAGCAGCCTTTTGTACGGGCAATTCATGAATTGCCCCTACGAAATCCAAAAATGAAGAGAACTCAATTTTGGAAATTCAAATTTAAAGTGCTAAAATATCCACGGAACAGGTACGAAAGTTTAAAAGGGAAGTCCGGTGAAAATCCGGCACGGTCCCGCCACTGTAACCGGCGACGACATCTGTGAAATACCACTGGGAAACTGGGAAGGTGCAGATGAAGGATGACCCGGAAGTCAGGAGACCTGCCTGTCCGTGTTCATCTTCCGACACTCGGGTAAAGTGTTTGGCGTGGTTAAAAAGGGAAATCAAGCCGACTTTAGAGTCGGCTTTAATTTTTTTGAAGGAGGTTTTATCATGAAAAGATACTTACTTTTTGGTGCAATGTTGGTCTTGCTTTTTTCGCTCGTTCTTGCGGTTGCGTATCCCATAACTTTGGTTGATGATGCTGGACATGTGGTGACCTTTGCGAGTCAGCCAGAACGTGTCATCGATGCTGCTCCCTCAATAACGGATTTTCTCATCAAACTCGGGTATGCGAACAAAATAGTTGGTGTGACAAAGTATGATTCTTACACCAAAGCGGAAAATATTGGGCTCTTGTATCCATTGAATTTAGAAAAAATAATATCTTTAAAACCAGACGTGGTTTTCATGTTTGGTGGGTTCCAACTTTCACAATATTCCAAGCTAAAAAAGCTTGGGATAAAGGCTTTCGTTCTCAACGCCAAAAATCTCAACGGTGTTTACAGAGATATCATAGATGTCGCAACGATCATGGGGAATCCCGCAAAAGGTCAAAAACTCGTTAAAACCTTAAAATCAGAAGTTATGAAAATTTCAGAAGCGGCTTATAAAATCCCCATTTCGAAAAGACCAACGGTCTTTTACGGTACCCCTTCACGGCAAATATGGACTGCCGGCGAAGGCTCTTTTCTCAACGAGCTCATCTCGCTTGCCGGAGGTGTTAACATCACCGGCAACTATGCTGGCCCCAACGGATGGTTACCCGTGAGTCCAGAATTTGTGGTTTCAAAAAATCCGGATATCATTCTTGTTCCTTATTACGTTTCAAATGGACAAAAAGCAGCCATAAAAGCCTTTAAAGATTTTCCCGCTTTTAAAAACTTGAAAGCCGTCAAAGAGGGACACGTTTACGCGATCAACGGCAACATTGCATCACAGCCAAACACCAAACTCGTTAACCTACTCAAACAACTTTACAACATATTCAGCAGGTTATGATGAAAAATGGCAAAGGGAGGGCTCTTTTATTTGCCCTCCCCGTTCTTGTGGCTTTTGTCATTTTGAATTTGTCTATTGGTTCTGTTTACACCCCTTTTGGTGATGTGCTGAGAAGTTTGTTCGGATTCAAAATTCCGGAAACGGACGAACTCATATTGATCCAGTTGAGACTTCCGAGAATATTGTTGGGTTTAGGCGTTGGAGCCGCACTCTCGGTCACTGGCAACTCTTTTCAAGCCATGTTGAAGAATCCACTTGCGGATCCGTACATACTTGGTGTTTCTTCAGGCGCGGCATTTGGAGCTATCCTTGCAAACGTTTTGTCTCAGATGTACAACCCTAACATGATCTTTTACACTTGGATATTTGCCTTTGCTTTTGGTATTATCGCAGCCGGGATCACGTACATTGCCGCCAAAAAACACGGTAAGCTCCCACCAACTGAACTTATTTTGAGTGGTGTTATGGTCAACCTCATGTTTGGAGCGGGAGTAACATTTCTCATCGTTTATGGGTGGCGTAACATTCAAGTGGCATCTTTTTGGTTGCTTGGAAGTTTGGCTGGTGTTGGTTGGAAGTCGGCGATTTTTGTTGGCGTGGTGGCGATCGCATCCACACTCTTTTTCACGTTGATAGGAAAGTATCTAAATGCCATGTCGGCAGGCGAAGAAGAGGCCTCTTACGTTGGCGTGAGGGTGGAAATGTTGAAAGTGGTAATTTTTGCCGTTGGAACTTTCACAACCGCCATGGCCGTGTCCGCTTCTGGCATTATTGGATTTGTTGGACTTGTTATACCACATATCGCTCGGAGGATATTTGGCGCAGACCACAGGGTGTCAATGCCTGCAAGTGCAGCCTTGGGCGGCGTGTTTTTAGTTGCATGTGACACGGTCGCAAGAACGGCTTTCACACCAGCCGAAATGCCAATCGGTACGATAACCGCTTTGATTGGCGCTCCGATTTTTATTTACATACTCAGGAGGCGATCACAAATTGTGTGAAATACTGAAAACTCAACATCTGAGTTATTCTTACCCTAAGTCATCTTTTAAAGCTCTCAAAGATGTGAATCTTTCAATTTGCGAGGGCGAAATAGTTGGAATAATAGGGCCAAACGGTTCTGGTAAGACCACCTTGGTTAAATCCATTGCGTCGATTTTGCAATACGAGGGAAGTGTAAAGATCTTGGGAAAAGAAGTAAAAAATTACACAAGAAAAGAACTTGCACGCATTCTTGGAGTTGTAGCCCAAGAATTTTCACCATCTTACGACGTGAACGCGACGGAGGTTGTTGAACTTGGAAGAATACCGTATACAGGTCTTCTTGGTCAGATAGCGAAAGAAGACGCCAAAGCCATTGAAATGGCATTTAAATCGCTTAAGATCTCGCATCTTAAAAATCGAATGTTTTATTCTTTAAGTGGGGGAGAGAGACAGATGGTTTACGTGGCTAAGGTTTTTGCGCAAAATCCAAAACTTTTGGTACTCGATGAAGCT
>WFSH01000036.1 GCA_015486145.1 Mesoaciditogaceae bacterium | reverse complement strand
ATCTTCTTCTATAACACTGCCATCAACTGCAAACATAACATACGCCTCGACTTCGTTCAACAATCATAATGATCTTGTAGCAACATACAAGGCTACCGGCGGGAGCATGAATGTGTATTTTTGGAGGAACTCTGCTGGACAGGTCTATTGGGATGGAATATATGGAGGAAATGGAACAAATAACTTAAAGCAAACAATAAACGGCTTTAGGATGATAGACAATGTGAATACAGGAATAAATCAGTCTCCACTTACGCTTGTTGCCACAGCAATAACAAATGGAACCCCATATCCTGAAACATTCATAAGAACATCAGAAATAATCCCAAGCATAAATATTCAAGGGAAAATCTACAAAGATGTTTTGCATGTGAGTTTTACAGCCACGCCTAATACTTACAATCAGCCAATGGCAGAAGCGTATTTTGCCAAGGGAGTGGGAATAATAAGAATCAAATTATCAGGGCTAAAAATTGATCTGGTCAAATTCAAGGTCAACAGTACGACCACGACATCTGGACAACCGATGAGATTGAACAACGAAATGAGATTTAAGAAAGGTAGTATGCCATTCTTTAAGACTGCGAGAAAATAAAGTCAGAGCAAAGCAGAGGCACTCTAAAAAGTGTCTCTGCGTTTTGTGAAATGTCAAAATGTTTTTTTGTCCATCGTTAGCTTTTATAATCAACTTTCTCACACATTGCTGTAATTGCAAATGTTAAAATAATAACAGCAGTCTCCTTCAAAGTTTCCCAGAACAAGAAGGAAACAGCAAACTTAATTAGTAAGGAAGAGGATCAAAAACTTTGGCTCTGGTGGATCAAAAACATGTTGACTTTTTAAACTTGTGACAGACTCGATTTTTTATTGACTTTTCAAAAAAATCGTTCACATTTTTGAATTCATCTGGTATAATTGAGATGATTGTGTGGAACATTTTCAATTTTGCTGGCTTCCCGTTCGGGAAGCCTTTTTCCTTCTTTCATCTTTTTTCCTTAACACCCCTATATTATATACGCACAGAAAAAATTGGAGATTCTCCTCATGATCGTTAAAAGAATCCATCTTTTCGGATTGAAAATGTGGTAAAATCTGGTATATTTCATTATCTCAGTGGAGAAAAATGTGAAGCGTTTTTTTATATATTTGGTTTTTCTCGTGATCGTTTCAATTTTAACCTTGTACCTCCTCGGCACCTTTGGAGCAAGAATAGAATGGAAGAGAGTTTTAAACTTCTTTTCTGAGAATCCTTGGGGCTATTTTGGTGTGCTGAGTCTTGCCTTTTCTTGGTTTTTCGATGCTTCAATAACTTATGTACTTATAAACAAGATGATAAAGATCCCCTTTTCTTTTTCAAAATCTTTTAAAATGTCAATCATCGGTATTTTCTTCAACAAACTTTCTCCGGCATCGACAGGTGGTAGTATTTTTCAAATTGCTTATCTGAGAAAAAACGGCATAAATTTGGGTAGTTCGGTTTCAATTGTTGAGTTGAGATACATCATAAAACAGATCGCCATGTTGCTTATCGCATCTATTGGTTTTACAACCGCATTTTTGGTAACGGACAGGAGCCCTCTGACTTTCTTTCTCATGATTCTTGGACTTATTTTCTCTACGAGTGGGGTATCATTTTTGATACTGATAGCTGCGAGCCATAGGATTAGGGATTTTATTCTCAAATTAACCAAGTGGATGATAGATTTTTTGCGCTTCAGTAAAAAAATGAAACCTAAAATCCCAGTGTTGAAAGAGAAAATGGAGAAAGAATTTGATAATTACGCCAACAGTATGAAGATCATATCTCAAAATTGGCCGATCGCCTTTCTCGCCTTTAGTTTGGCTTTCTTGTCAGCCATTGGGCATCTTTTTTTGGCGTTTGCAGCCATTCAATCGTTTGGGATATTTGAAAACATACCAAAGGGTATATGGGATGTTTTGGCTGTTCAAGCGGTGGCAACAATGATAATTTACCTTTCGCCAACTCCAGGTTCTTCTGGTACGGCAGAAGGAGGATTTTATCTTTTTTTTACACCATTAGTACCGATGAAATTTTTGAGTACGGTAACACTTGAATGGAGAATTTTGAGTTATTTTATTCCTCTCGCACTAAGTGGCGTTATTTTCTTCTTAAGCTCGATCCACAAGATGCTGTTCGATCATGACGGTAAATAACCCTTCAAATTTATACGGCTCTCTGCGTGATATTCAGCTTTGGGACTGTGTGGCATTTTGACCGTGAGTTTTAGCTATTGACAAAAAGTATATATGTGTTTATAATACATAAAAGGAAAAGAGCTGGTGGAGAAATGAAATGTGCAAAATTTGGCTTTAAATCCGGAAATATTCTCATGGCGTCGCTTTTGTACTTGTTGCTGAAGGAGCCGTCTTATGGGTATCTACTTGTTGAAAAATTAGAAGAGGTGAGCATCGATCCTGCTTTTGTCCCTTACGGTGTTGTTTACAGATTACTCAGAGAAATGGAAAGTGATAATTTGATTTCTTCCGTATGGAAGCTTTCGGAGTCTGGTCCCTCAAGAAGAATGTACTCGATAACAAGTGAAGGAGTTGAATATTTGAGAAGGTGGACGAACAATGCTCAAAATAACTTGAAAATTATGGGAAAATTAATCTTCAGCATAAATAACGAGTTGCAAACTAAAGAAAGCGAAAAAAGGGAGGTAAATGTTATGAAGTATTGTTTTACAGCGGATGAAAGTAACGGATTGGAAAGTGTTTTGAGTTATCACTTTGGTCATTGTCCATATTACGTGATCGTGGACATGGAAGGAAACAGGGTTAAGAACGTGGATTCCATGCCCAATCCCCTTGCAGACGAGCACAATCCGGGCGATCTTCCTTCTTTTATGAAAGATCGTGGTATCGATGTGATCGTCACTGGAGGTATGGGGCCGAAAGCTCAACAATATTTCGCGGATTACGGGATAAAAGCCATCACAGGTGCCTACGGGAAAATAAAAGATGTGCTTAAGGAATACTTGAAGTCTGAAATAGTGATTGAGAATCAGAGTACGAATTATGATGGAGAAGTGGAGATTGAGGAAGCTCATGAAGAAGGCGAAATAGACAAATTGAAAAAGGAAAACGTGGATCTTCGTAGACAAATAGCGGATTTAAAGTCCAGATTGACAAAACTCGAAGAGAAACTTGGTGATTAAATAAATGAACATGTGGGGAGCTGCCATTTATGCAATTGTAGTTGGGATAAGTTATTTGTACGCTTTTAAAAAGAACAAAAAGGGTGGTAAGAAAGCTGTAAAAATGGGGGGAATTCAATTTTTGAAACAGCTTCCCATGCTTATCTCGATTTTTCTTCTAATTGGACTTTTTGATAAATTTGTTCCAAAGAGTATCGTGGTGACTCTTGTTGGAAAAGGCAAGGGGATTTTATCCGTTTTTAGCTCAGCGGCGTTTGGAACGATTGTAATGGGACCAGTTTCATCGGCCTATCCCATGGGAGAAATACTTTTGAAAAAAGGTGCGACCATTGCCGCTGTGGCCATTTTTTTAAACAGTTGGGTGATGGTGGGCTTTGTGACAATTCCCTATGAATTTTCTGTTTTTGGGAAGCGTTTTACCATCACGAGGAATGTTTTGGCTTTTGTGGGCGCCATAGTTATAGGGCTACTCACCGGCTTGTTACTGGAAGGGAGGATTATATGAATTTAATAAAAAAACATCTATTTGAGACGGTTGTGGGTGGGCTTTATGTTGCGTTGCTCTTCATCTCTCCCGATAAAACCGTTTTGGCGTTAAAAGAGGGAGTTTGGCTTTTGATTGATATGCTACCGGTTTTTATATGTGTTGTCCTTTTTTCATCGTTTTTATCCGTGTTTTTGTCTCCAAAAACAGTTCAACGCATTATGGGAAAAGAAACGGGGGTAAAGGGTGTGGTAGCCGGTGCACTTTTTGGCACTCTTATAGTGGGTCCATTATGGATACTTTTCCCATTGTACAAAACTTTTTTGAACAAAGGGGCAAGGCTCGCCGTTGTGGCTGCAATGGTTGGGGCATTTGCGATAAAGACACCGTGGATTCCATATGCTGCCAGCTTTTTGGGATGGCCTTTTATTTTAATAACCGTTGTTTTGACCATGAGTTATGCAATTTTAGAAGGGTATTTGATGGAAATGATTTTGAAAAAGCGTTAATTTTCAAGAACTCTGAGACATTTTGGAGAGGCCGTCATTTCAAAAATTTGGTGTATTGAAATACGAAATAAGTTTGGGAAGGAAGGTAGTTTTTCATTTTGGACAAATTCCACCCCAACCCCACAGCTACTGTTATGGAATTAAAAAGCCATTTTACGTGTTCATTTGCCTTAAACTTGCCCGCTATTCCAGCAACCAAAAGGTTAATGCTTGATCCTTTTTTGTATTCAATTCTAAAATCTCCAACATTTGTTGGAACGTTTAAAGCGGTGTAGAGTGTAAAAGATGTTGTTGGAGTGGAAAGTGTGGAATAATTGTAAGAGATGGCTGTTGAGATACCAAGGTATTTGAGCTTTTTCCCCATGGCCATAAACAAAGAGTTTTCTTCTGTGGTTCTGATCATCATACCAACGGAAGCGTCAACAGGCTCTTTTAAAATTTGAATTTCTTCAAAAAATCCTTCACCTTCGATTCCAAATTGAGAAAATCCACCGATTCCTATCGTGGGTAAAATATTACCCAGCACCCATTGAAGATGTCCGGAAGGGATAACAGATGCTTGAGGCATTTGAACGAACGACCATCCAAGCCCGATCGCGGTGATCAAGAAAAAAGACAACATCAATATCATGAATTTCTTCACTTAAATCACCTCCAAAGGTTGAGTATGAGGTTCATTTCCAAGTATGGCAACGGTTTCATGAAAGACTTTTCATTCGCTTTGAAGTCCATCCAGATCAGCCCAGCTTTGAATGACAACATTCCAAATTTTTCAGAAACGCCTGTGGCAAGATTAAATTTTGGAGATTGAACGGACGAATTTTTCTCAATTCCGCCCTCAAATATCAAAAATGCGTCATTTATCTTTTTTTGCACGATGGCGAAAGCATCCACATTGGTTTTTCTGAGATCGTTTATCATGGAGAGCCTTAGACCGATGTTAGTGTTGAAATCTTCATTTCCGATTTTGTACACACCGTACGTGGTTAAGGTTGAAATTTGTTCACAGAAACCAAACAAGCAAAGTTTGAATGGTAAATAAGATATTCCCAAAGCTACATTTTTAAACGGTTTGAATTTTAGGTAAGTTCCAAGATTAGAGTAAGATAAAGCATACCCAAATTCGAAATTTTTGCCGATACCAGCCCCGATACCTAAGTGTAAATTCCCAGCGGAAAATATGATTTGTCCATTTTTTGCCGTGTTGGTTGTGGGGTACAAAAAACCGTCTGCCAGTCCAAACGAAAAAAACAACCAGAAAACCACAACAAATAAAACAAAGATTTTTTTCATGATTTTCCTCCTTTTTCTCTTTATGCTTAATTTTACCATAAAGTTAATGTTTAACAAATCAATGTTAAATGTTTTAAAAGACTGCATTGTGTACAGAATCAGCAAATTCAACTTGGCTCTCTTCACGATAGTGTGGGTAGTAATTTTTGAATAACGACATTCTTTGACATTTTAGTACCGCTTTACAAGCGGTGAGTGTAATCTTTTTGAAGCCTTGTCAAAACTGATTCAGACGTTTATTCCATACAAGATGCTCATAACAGAGCACGCTGCATACTAACATCCTGTTAGATTCGCTTTCTCGGCACATCCTGTGCCTCCAGCTTTGTTATTT
>WFSH01000035.1 GCA_015486145.1 Mesoaciditogaceae bacterium | reverse complement strand
CATGGTTGAAGCTCTTTTAAAGCTGTCGAAAGGAAATTTGGAAGTTAATTTTGAAAAAGTAGATTTAAGGGAAATTGCTGAGGAAATAAAGATGGAAAGTAAAACTCTCTATCCTGATTTTAACTTTGAAATAAAAGGGAATGGAAAGGCAAAAACGGATGCAAGTGGGCTAAAAGAGGTACTTCGTATATTCATAAATAATGCTGTAAGATATTCTTCCTCTACGAAGAAAGTGATAATATTGGTGGGAAAAGATAGAGTATCCGTTGAAGATTTTGGAATAGGAATTAATAAAGAGTCACTTGAACACATCTTTGACCGTTTTTATAGGATTGACAATTCCAGAAGCCAAGAGGGATTCGGAATAGGACTTTCAATAGCCAAAAAGATAGCTGATGCGATAGGTGTTCAGATAGAAGTTGAGTCTGAAGTTGGAAAGGGAAGCAAATTCAGCTTGGTATTTCTAAGTAATGACAGAAAATAGAAAAGTGAGAAATGAATGGTGGAAAGTAAGCGGTGAATGTAATCTTTTTAAAGCCTTGTCAACTGAAATTCGCTCTTTTATTGAAATCTTTGACCACAGCGTCTTCCTGAAAGTTTCGAAGAAACTATTCAGGACTTTCAATGAAGTAAGGATGCAAAACGAAATTCCGTGTCGAGCACAGAATGACCGTTCACAAAAATGAGACACGCTCAAACACTTGTCCATGGCTACTTTGCTTTCTCAACACGTCCCATGCCTTCCTCGCTTTATTTTCCTATTTTATCTCAGGACCAACTTTACACAAACTTTGTATGTACACGTTTTATGACAATTAGCGTGACTATAATCACTATTAGTTGCCTCTTTTTTTGCTAAAATGGCAAAAACAATTGGAAAGGGAGGTAGAAAAATTGAGTACTGTAATTTTAGTGATCATAGCCGCTGGATTCTTTGGGTTTTCTATTTTTAAAAGTAAAGAAAAGACCAAAGAAAGTTTAAAAATCTCGAAAAATTTGCTGGCGACAACCTTTGTTGAAATAATTGGGGTAATGGCTTTAGTAGGATGGGTTTTGGCCATAATTCCTCCATCCCTTATTAAACAATGGCTGGGTAATTCCAACGAATTTATCAGTATTTTACTTTCAGCTACTATTGGAACAGTTACGATTATCCCCGCCTTTATCGCTTTTCCGCTCTCCCAAACATTGCTTAAAAGTGGGGCATCTATAGCGGCAATAGCTGCTTTCATAACGACATTAACAATGGTAGGATTTGCAACTATGCCAATAGAATTTAAATTCTTTGGAAAGAAATTCACTCTGCACAGATTATGGATAAGTTTCTCGGCAGCGATTCTCATTGCACTTTTGATGGGGGTGATATTAGGATGAAAAAACTCAAGAAGGTTATTAAAAATAATAAACTTATATTCTTAAGCATTTTACTTTACGGAATAACTTTTTTTGTGTCTCCCCAAGTATTCTTTAAAAGCGTGGAAATGACAAAGGTCTTTCTCATCCAAATGGTTGAAATTATGCCACCTATATTCATCATCTCTTCGCTAATAATGGTATGGATTCCCACAGAAGTTATAACCAAAACTTTTGGAAATGAGTCTGGATTCAAGGGGAAACTCTTATCTGTGCTTATCGGAGGATTTTCAGCGGGGCCCATCTACGCAGCATTTCCAGTCGCTCAAGCACTCTTCTACAAAGGTGCTAGCGTGGCGAATACGGTCATCATATTAAGCTCTTGGGCGGTTATAAAAATTGTCATGTTCATGGTTGAATCTAATTTTTTGGGTATAACCTTCGCATCCACACGATATGCCTTGACTATACCAATCATAATAATCATGGGGTATCTCATGGAAAGGTTGGTGAGCAGAGAAGATATCTTAAAAGAGCTAAACAACAAGAAAGTTGAATATAAATCTGTAAAAGATGTTTTGAGAGAGCTACCAAATATGAACTGCGGCGCTTGTGGGTATAAATCGTGTCAAGATTTCGCAGAAGGTGTTATGAGAGGAGAAGTTGTAATAGACGATTGTGCTATCAGAAAACGGGCGAAAAAAACATCCCCCGTTCTCAAAGAAAGCCATCAAGAGGAATAGAATGCCGTTGTTAATTGCGTGTGCAATATCATTTAAGGCGAGTAGGTAATACTCGCCTTTTTTAGTAAACTAACAGAACAAGAAGTCAATAAGCACTTTTACATGATGGCGATCGATGATCTTTATCATTTTCTTATCTTCAAGAATATTGAATTTTCTTGATACTACTTCCCTTGCACTACCAATGTCACTTGCTATCTTTTGTTTGGATTCAAAGTAAACCGTTGATGATTTTTGTTTGCGACAAAGAAAACAAAGGTACCTCATTAATTTTTCCTCAGCAGATTTTATAAGCAGCAGTTCTATCACGTTTGAAAGATTAAACACCTTATTTCCGATCTCGTTCAAATAAGATTTCATGAATTCTTTGTTTTCGAAAAGTTCTAAGATAATCTCGTAAGAAACTTCTAAAATCTCAGAATTCTCCATGGCTATTATGTAAGCTGGGTAATTTTTGAATGCAAATATGAGACTTTCTCCAAAAGTCTCACTTTTCCTTACATATCTCAAAATCTGCTCATTGCCATTTGTGAAGTACTTTAAGACTTTAAGAGAACCGTTCAGAACCACACTTACATGTTTTATTTTTTCTCGAGGAGAATGGAAAACATCACCTTTTTTGACATGTAACAGTACACTTTTTTCTTTTAATCTTTTCTCCTCAACTTTGTTTAATTTTTTAAAAATTCTGACATTCGTAATCTTTGACGGCATTTTTTATTTTTTTGTAGGTAAGAAAATGAATTTTACAAAATTCACATCAAGAAACATCAAAATCATACGACTCCTTTTGTTCATTTCAAATCATTCGAAGCGAATTATATCATATTTCTAAAGTTTACGAGTCTTCGTGTGCACATAATAAAGAGGTATGAAAAAATACCTAAAGAAACTACGACTCTTTCACCACGTGCGCGGGCTGTGGCGAAGGCGAGCCGAGCGAAAAGCTTGCTTTGAGCCGTTGCGAGACGTAAAACTAATACCTTCAACTCTAAACTTATTTTTTGGTCATTCCAAACTTGATTTGGAATCTCATTTTTTATCTTCCAATTTTTTTAGAGATCCTGAATCTCCCTACGGCCGTTTATGATGACATGCTCCACGTGCAAGTAAAAGAATGTCTGCGAGCGGTGCATGGAGCCTACCTCTGATTTGTACGTGAGAAGTACGAACAGTCTGCACTTTCTCAAAGATTAATCGCATTTTCTAACGATCTGGAAAAGATAAAACAGTTCCTCAACGTCGTTCACGAACGCGTGATAAAGGAGGTGATGGATGGAATGAAAAACCGGGCCTGACGGCCCGGATAAGATTTTGATCTTTTGTGAAGTTCAGCAAGTATACGAAAAATGAAATACCCCTCAAACATATCGTGGTTTTTTGCATTTTTGATTTTTCTTTTCACAGCTCACTCGTCACTGTTCACCATTTACTGCTCACAGCTTACTGATCACAACTCACTCATCACTGATCCATATACTTCAAGACTCGACCCCAAATTATGCCCTTTTTCAAATAGAGCAAATTTTGAAACACTTTACCTCATTTCATTGAGATTTAGTGATGAAAGTGGCTGTAGGAGAAATTGTCGTAAAGCCACCCTTGAGCGTTTCCACATACCATGCGTAATAGTGGTTAGGACCAATGCTCACATTCACAGAAGTGCCGTTTAGATTAGTGGCAACTTCTGTGTAACTGGTTGGAATAGTTGGTGGTGTGAAAGTTGCAAGATAAACCGTGTATGTGGCACTTGTTTCTGTAGAATCCCACGTGAATGTGTGATCAGTAGTAGCATTTAAAGTTATGGTCGTGTTGTTTGGATTCAAATTGTAAGCCGGCGAAAGTGAATTTTCAACTGTAAATTGTGCCGTAGCTGGATTCGAGTAAAGCACTCCCACTCGTGCTGTCACGCTCCATATGTAAACTCCAGGTGTGCTGAGTGGTCCTATGTTGTAAGATTTGCTGTCTGATGTCAAAGTGACAATAAGCGTTCCCATGGGATCAAGGCAGTTCACTAAGAAGAGCGCATTCGATTGCGTAGAATCCCACGTGAGAGTCACATTTGTATCTGGAGAAACGGAAGAGCCATTTGGAGAGAGGTTATACGCTGGCGCCGGTACTCCAATGTTGAAATGAGCTGGCGAAGATAAAGTGCTTTCCCCTACGCTATTTCTACTTATAACTTCCCACCAATAATTTCCAACGCCTAAGGACGAAACCACACAAGATGTCGCACTTCCGGCATGGATCACTTGACGTGTAATTCTATTACTATTATTCAAAGTTCCAAGCTCAACGGTGAAAGTAACACTCGATTCATCCGATTTCCAGCTTAAGGTTACCGACGACGATACGATCGTTTCACCGTTGGGGCTTAAATCGTAAGCGGCTGCTGGAGAACCCTCCACTGTAAAGAATGCAAAGGTACTCGGAACCGAACAATATCCATCACGCGAAGCGGTGACGGTCCATGTGTAGTAGCCTGGGTCTAAAATACCAAAGTTATAGTATTCGTTTTGAGTGGTTGCGTTCCTTTTCGTAAGACCATTTGGTCCCATAAGCGTAATGTTAAATACTGTCGTTGCCTGTGAATCTTCTGTGGATTTCCAAGTAAGCGTAACATCAGAAGTGGCACTGAGAATCGTGGCATTTGGGCTCAAACCGTAAGGAGAACTTACCCCTTGAATTGAGAAGTAGGCAGCACTCGGAACGGAGCTTGAACTTCCAACTTTCGTCGTAACCGTCCACGTGTAAAAACCAGGAGATGGTAGATGCACGTCCAAAAATTTATCCGATGTACTGACACCTAAAATCTGTCCTTTCGTCGAAGTGAGTGTGATTTTAAATTCAGCTGATGCCTCACTCGACTCCCAACTCAATCTTACGGTTGATGTAGGTGAAAGGGTTACTCCGTTTGGTTTTAAGTTGTAAGCGGGCTTTACACTGGTTCTATCACCCACCACAAAGGTCATAGGAGATGATTCAATCGTTCTGTTATGATTTATAGTGTAGGATTCAACCGTCCAAGTGTAATACCCTTCCTTAAGCGGCGGGATCGTCAAATGAGTGGCCGTCTTCGGTATCGGATAAAAATACCCGATGAACCCTTGCCCTCCTCCATCTAAACTGATCGTGTACATAACATGCGTTTCAGAAGATTTCCAGCTCAACTCCACGTTTGTGTTAGGAGCTACCACTGAGTTTGGTTTCAAGTCGTAGGCGGCTTTTAAAGGCTTTGTGGAAGTGTCCACAGAAATGGTATTCGACGTTTTCGTTCCAACTTCGTTGTAAGACCAAACGGTGTAATTGTATGAATCATTATCTTCCACGCTCGAATCTGTATAACTTCTTGCACTTGCATCTACAGTTGCTATTATCGTCGTTTCACCACCTATTTCTTGGCGCAAGATCTCGAATCCATATAGATTGACATACGGCGAACTCTCATTCGACCAATTCCAGCTCAAATCCACTTCCGAAGTGGAAGAAGAGGTGATCTGAAGATTTGTAGGAGCTGGCGGGATGATATCTGGTGTCTTTATCAAGCAGTTGGAAGAAAAACCGGAGTAATATTTGTTTGAATAATGATCCGTATTCACGGCCCTTATTTTGTACGTGTAAGTCGCGTTTGCGTATAGTTCATGATCTGTCCAATTGATAATATCCGAACCAGACGTTTTTGCAACGGTTAATGTGGCGTTTGTGCCATCCAGCGTCCTGTAAATTTCAAATTCGCTTGTGAGAGCCGGAGAGTTGTCTTTAATTTCCAAAGTTACCTCCGAATTTCCTGGCGAACTTGAAGTGGAAGTGGCATTCATGATGGTTGGAATCGAGGGGGGAATTTGTTCAGTCCAAAAGCCTGTGGTTGCCTGGAAAGATTCACCATAAGTGTTGTACGATTTTATATCAAACGTGTAATACGTGTTTGGTTGAAGACCTTTCACCATGCAAGATGTTGCGTCTTTTGGAAGATCGGCAACTTGAACATTCTCACCATTTTCATATTCATATATTTTGATCCCATTCTGAGCTGGCAAATTAATATCTTGCAACGCCCATTTGAGAGTCGCGGACGTCGCAGTTACGGTGTTCATTTTGAAATTATCTGGTCGAGCCGGTACTGTTGTAATTATATATTTTGAGCTTCCATACTTATCTCTTGCCCTAATTCTGAAATAATGAGGACGATTGTAGAAATAGTGATGCCAATCATTATTAGGTCTTCTTAGATCGTATTCCTTATTTTTTTGAATGCGTAATGTTGTGTAATTCTTACCGTCAGAAGAAACTGAAATATCGAAAACAACGTCATTTTCCGCATTGGGGCAATCAGGCTCTTTCCATGCAAAATGTAGTACATTTCCATTCTGTTCCCATGTGTACTTCAAATCGTAGGGAGCTGGAGGTGGAAGATTGTACGTCAAGGTATCGGAAGGAGAGTCGTAATTTTCATAAAGGGCGTGAACTACGTAGTTGTAGGTGTGTCCATCTTTCAATCCTGAATCCGTAAAAGTATTTGTATTAGCCGAAAGAGTGGCAATAGGCGTATTGTTTCTTGTCACCACGTATGCGGTTGCCGTTGTTGAAAGATTTTTCCATTGAAGTGTGGCATAGCTTCCAATTATGTTCCGTATATTCAAGTGGCTTGGCGGATACAAAATTAAATTGTTTGCTTTTTCCCAATCGGAATAAATCGTTTTTCCATACTTTTGATAAAAACTGCGTATCTTGTAATACAACTTTCCATCTTCAGGGGGCTTATCGGTCCAGCTTCGGCTATCAATTGGCACCGTGGCGACCTTTTCGTAATTTTTGCCGTCGTAACCTCTCCATATTTCAAAATTATCCGCGAATTTAGGTTCATCTTTCCAACTAAGTGCCACGTTGTTATATTCCCCAGAAATTGAATTTTTGGCAAGCTTTAAGGTTAAATCTGTAGGCGTTGCCGGATTATGGAATTTAGAGTATATTCTCCACTGCTTGTTGTAAAGACTGTAGCTTGGGGTTCCAATAAGATTATCCAACCCTTTTATGTCTAAAGCTATTCCAGCATCCAAATTGGCGTAAAGATCAAGCCAATCTCCTCGTGAGTTGTTCTGATTATACTCAAGGGATGGTTGAATGTATACATATGGGCCAACTACTCCATAGATGTAAAAGTAAAGATCTGGTTCTAAATACGCATCTACGTCATAAGTAGTTGAACCACCATAGTTTTGCTTGAAATAAGCGTCGAAATTGCTGTTCAAATTACCAATACTGCTCCATCCATCTTCATCAGTATATTTAGCTCCAGCAGTTAATTTAAGAGTGTAGTTGTATCCCGTGTTGATGTTCAAAGGGGCATTTCCAGCTTCCACACCAGCTGATACATCCAAGACGGGATATATAACAACGGGAATCGGGCCTATAGAAAATTCAATTGGTTTAAAATCGACAGTGGCAATTGACGTTGATATACCGTTAATGGATGCATTACCATATCCCAATCCCAAACCAGATTCTGCCACAAGGCTCAAATTGTTGTCGAATTTAAAAGTGTTTGAGAATTTGAATTTTTTCACCTTATGCCAACTTATATCCAGGCTGAGACTGCAATGATATCTAAGACCGAAATGACCTTTAAGTTTTATTTGATCGTTCGTGGTATAAGGATTCCCATCTTCATCGTAGATAGGTATACTAAAGTTAACTTTCTTACTCATGACTTTAACGCTTTCTGTTTTTACCGCAGGTTGGGCTGAACTTATCATCACAGTTGCAGAAAATTCCGCGTTTCCATTTTTCACAACATCCGTTAAGGAAACAGGTGTGGATGTAACGATTATCTGACTTCCTTCCTTGGTAACAGATTCCACTTTTCTTAAAAGACCATTCGGTGTTTTATTTGTTATAGGGGCAACCAAAAAGTCACCTTTCTTAAGGGTTGCATACCTTGGGTCTGAAAACTTTATTACCGCTCCGTTATCTTCAACCGTTGAAACCGACTTTTCTATATCTTCTGTGTTCATTACGCTGGTATTGGAAGCAATTTGAACCGGAGTGGTCATGGTTTTCACAACGTTGGAATAACCAGATTCACAAGATGAATTATAGGCTCTCATCTCATAATAGTAAGTTTTTGAGGCTTCCAAATTGCCATCGGTGTACGTCAATTGATCTTTTGAAAAGGTAGATATTTGCATAAAGTTCAAATCATCTTCTGATCTATAAAGCTTGAATCGCACGACTCCTGTGGCAGCTTCACTCCATGAGAG
This sequence comes from Mesoaciditogaceae bacterium, assembly GCA_015486145.1. Classification (GTDB taxonomy): domain Bacteria; phylum Thermotogota; class Thermotogae; order Mesoaciditogales; family Mesoaciditogaceae; genus WFSH01. Next base: position 293 of record WFSH01000035.1, on the reverse strand, counting down.
GCTTATATCATGCGTCGCCGATGATGTGATGCTTAAAATTGGTGCCAAAAGGCGTGGAACAGCTTTTATGACGTTACTGAACGGAGAGTCGCCGATTTCATTGTAAGCCAAAACTTCGTATTGGTACGTTTGATTCGGAGTAAGATTCAAATCGGTATACGTTGTTGTATTGACTGCAACAGTGGCAATCGGGGTAAAAGCAGAATTTGTACTGGAGCGATAAACGACAAAACCTTTTTCGTTATCGGAGTTATCTTTCCATTTCAAAGTTACAGAATTGTACGTGAGATTGT
>WFSH01000034.1 GCA_015486145.1 Mesoaciditogaceae bacterium | reverse complement strand
TCGTTGGCACACAACAGGTTCAACTTTTTTTGCAAATACCTTTTTCACTCGTTAACGTGTTTCAAGGCCTGATACTTTTCTCACTTATAACCGGTGAAGCGTTACTTCGATACAAAATAAAGTGGGTGAAAGCATGAATCAAAACATGATAGTTACCACCTTTTCCGGTGCCATAAGGGCCGGAACGCCTTTGCTCTTTGCAACCATTGGAGAATTATTAGCTGAGAGATCCGGTGTTCTCAACCTCGGTGTTGAAGGCATGATGCTAATAGGTGCATTTACGGGCTTTGCCGTATCTTACTCAACCGGGAACTTGTTGTTGGCTGTGGGGATGGCAATGGCAGCAGCGGCAGCTTTAGCTTCACTACATGCACTCATGTCCGTCACGTTACGTGCAAACCAAGTGGTCAGTGGTCTTGCACTCGTCTTTTTAGGTTCTGGTCTCAGTGGTTTTTGGGGCCAAAGATACGTGGGTATACAAGCTCTTCATTTTACAAGTTTTAAAATTCCATTTCTTGCGAACATACCAATAGTTGGTGAAATACTGTTTGACAGAGATCCTCTCGTGTATGTAGGCTACATATTGGTTCCCGCCGTTTGGTGGTTCTTGTACAAGACAAAAGCCGGCATGAATTTGAGAGCTGTTGGTGAGGCCCCGTCAGCTGCCGATGCCAGGGGAATAAATGTGAACCTCACACGGTATATTTACACGATAATTGGTGGAGCTTTTGCCGGCCTTGGAGGGGCTTACCTTTCACTCGCTTACACACCCATGTGGGTACAAAACATGAGCGCTGGTCGTGGATGGATCGCGATCGTTTTGGTAATATTCGCAATTTGGGATCCTCTGCTTGCCATGGCTGGAGCATACCTTTTTGGAGGAATAAGCATTCTTCAGTTCGGATTGCAAGTGGCTCAAATTCCGATACCCGCCAACATAATGAAGATGTTTCCTTATCTATTTACGATCGTGGTCATGCTGTTTACTTCGGGGGAAAAGATCAAAAAGAGATTTGGCGCGCCGTCTGCGCTTGGGATCCCTTATTCTCGTGAGGAAAAAACGTGAAAACTTCGTTTTAACAGCGATATCACCTCAGGGTTGACAAACGGATTTTTAAGTGTTAATATATATGCGTAAAGCATATATAGGAGGTGTTGGTAATGCCTTGGGGTGATGGATTAGGTCCCTGGTGGGCAGGTTACGGACGAGGAGCCTGGGGATTTGGAAGAGGATATGGTCGCGGTTTTGGTAGAGGATATGGCTGGGGCTGCTATGCCGGATGGTACGGCGCACCGTACCCATCGGTGGAAGATGAAAAAGCTTACCTCGAGTATCAAAAACATTTTCTTGAAGAAGATTTGAAGTACATAAATGAAAGACTCGGCCTGCTCGCTAACAAAGAGCAGTGAAAAACAGCCCGACACAAGCCGGGCTGCTTATTTTATAGAATCCACATCTTCTCTTCAGTCAAACTCTTCTACCTCTTTGGTTTTCGATCCTTTACCCTTAGAATGGGCTTTAATGATCGCAAGTGCGGCCTCAACTATGAGCCACAACATCGTCACAAAAACGATCACTCCTATTATGAGTAGCAACCAATTGTGAGTTTTCCCAAAATGATCGATGTTCATGACCATGGCCCATCCCGTCATCAATATCATAAAAGCCATTGGTATGGCGGTAACGAGGTAGTGTGTTTTCTTCTTTATCAAATACACGGTTGCCACGAGCAATGCGAGCCCGGCAAGTAACTGATTAACCGTACCAAAGAGTGGCCAAAGGATCAAGGCACCTTTTCCGTTTGGGGCAGCCATTGCAAGGGCAAACGCACTTACCACCGCTATCAAAGTGGCGGGATGTTTCTTTGTCATCCATTTGGCATGGATATCTTTCCCAAACTCCTGAACAACGTATCTTTGTGCGCGTGTGGCGGTGTCAAGCGTCGTTCCGGCAAAACTCACTATGAAAACTCCCATAACGGTCATCACAAAACCTTTCATGTAAGGACTCGCTCCAAAAAGATAGGTGAGCATTTTGGCAGAACCGTTTATGAATGCACCTATTTTCGCGCCAAGTCCAGAAGCCGTGGCCCAACTCGCGTAATGTTGATTCCAAAGGGCAATTCCGGCCGTTTTTGTGGACGCATCCGTTCCAATTCCCGCAGATACGGCGAGAATAACAAGAGCGGCCAATATACCTTCTGAAACCATGCCGCCGTAACCTATCAATTTCGCATCGCTTTCTTTGTCCACCTGTTTGGAAGAGGTGCCAGAAGCCACCAAAGCGTGAAACCCGGAAATAGCCCCGCACGATATCGTGACAAATATGAACGGCCAAAATGACGGTGCACCTTTTGCATGAAGGTTAAACGAGGGCGCCACTATCGAGAGATGCTGTGGAGATGCGATGAGAGCGCCCACCGCTCCAGCTGCTATCAATCCTATGGCAACGACAAGTTCGTGAGCATTTATGTAGTCACGAGGTTGCAACAAGGTCTCAACGGGTAACACAGAGGCGATGTAACAATACACAAGCATTATCATAAGCCACATGACAACGGCATTCCCAGGAAGTTTTATGGGCAGGAACACTCCTATGAAAATAGTTGCGTACATTGCCACCAAAGCTATCCATGACCACAAATCAAGGCTCTTGCCACGCTTAAATACCATGTGTGAAAGCAACACGGCAATTGGGATTTCCATCCATACTGGGAAAACAGAAGAGGGATACATGTTGAACAGTATTCCCATTATCAAAGCAAAGATCGCTATAACGATCCACAACTCGAGAAATATCACGATGAAAAACAAATATCTCGCCCTTGGTCCCACTATCTTTGCCGTCACCTCACCAAGGGATTTTCCTTTGTTTCTCATGGAGATCACAAGAGCCGAAAAATCGTGAACGGCACCCGCAAAGATCGTCCCAAGAGTAACCCACAACAGTGCTGGGATCCACCCCCATATGACTCCTATGGAAGGACCAACAATGGGTCCCAATCCCGCAATGGAAGTGTAATGATGGCCCCAAACTACCCATTTGTTTGTGGGAACGTAATCGACCCCATCTTTGAGTTCGTGAGCTGGCGTGACTCTTTTGTTATCCAACTTGAAGATCTTCTTAGCCATGTAGCCACCGTACAGCTTGTACATCACAAAGAACCAAATAACTGCCAACAAAAAGACCAAAAAGCCCACTTTCATCCCTCCTAACGATTTAGGTTGTTAATAATGATAATCCCAACTTTGATGAGTTTTTCAATTTGTGGGATGAAAGGTAACTTTTCAGGAATAAAATGCGAGAAAGGAGTATCAGAGGTACAACTTTTCCTTGACAGAGTTAAGAAAATTTCTACTCACCGGGATTGGTTTTCCACAAATGGTGATAATTTCCCAAGCACCAAATTCCTTTTTCATCTTGCAAACTTTCTCGCTGTTTACAATGTAAGCTTTATGGGTTCTTATGAATTTTTCCGGAAGGCTTTTTTGAAGATTTATAAGTGTTGTGCGATGCAAAACCCATTTGGCTTTCTCCGTGTGCAAAACTAAATTTTTACCCGCTGCCTCTATGTAACAAATGTCCTTTACCTTGATAAATTCAAATCCATCTTTGTTTTTAACGGGAATCTTGGTTAATTTCGGAAAAAGTGTTTTCTTGTATTTTTCCAATTTCTGCACTGTTTCTTCAAAACGGCAAGGAGATATTGGTTTAGTTATGTAGTCCACCGCGTTCACAGAAAACGCGTCAATTGCGTACTCGTCATATGCACTTACAAACACGATCAACATATTTGGAAAGTTCTTGATCATTTTGGCAAACTCCAAACCGCTGATGCCGGAAAGCTGTATGTCTAAAAACAGAAGATGAGGTTTTAACTTTCTCACTTTTTTAATGGCATCTTCGGCAGAACTCGATTCTCCAACAATTTCAAACTGATCGTACGAGCTGAGAAGATCTTTGATGTTTTCTCTTGAGTACTTTTCATCATCAACGATCATAGTTCTGAATTTCAAGATGCGTCCACCTTTACCGTATTATTTACCGGAATTTCCACTTTTACATTTGTTCCCTTGTAAATATTCGAATGTATGCAGTATTTTGCGGCATCTCCGTACAAATTTTTTAGTCTTTCTTTCAGCAGCTTCGTCCCCACCCCTTCGCGCATTTTTGACGTTTTGAATCCCCTTCCATTGTCTTTAACGCTGAAAACAAGAGTCCCGGGTTTGTACGTGCACTTTACGTTTACCTTTAACTTTTTAGATGGAATTTTAGCGTGTTTCACAGAGTTTTCAACTATGGGATGAAAGAGAAAGAACGGAATCAACAAATTTTCTGGTGCATCCGATGACACCTCATAATCGAATTCATCGTCGTACCTGTATTTCATGAACTTGAAGTAATGCTCCACGAATTCCAACTCTTTTTTCAAACTCACCATGTCTTTTTCATTCTTGATCGTGTATCTGAGAAGGTCTGACAGTTCCAACACCATCCCTCTGGCTTTTTCTTGATCGTTTTTTATGAGATACGAAATGGCGTTCAAGGCATTAAAGAGGAAATGCGGGCTGAATTTTGACAAGAGTGCCCTGTACTTTATGTCATAAAGCGTTTTGGAGTCCTTCAAGACCCTTGACAAATTTGCCTCAATTGATATGATTTGCGCGAGTCCCCTTGCAAATTCAAGATCCGATTTGCTTATCGCGTACTCCTTAGTCCTGTAAAATTTTATCGTTCCGAAAACGACACCATCCAAAAACTTCAGTGGTACTATTACGGCAGAAGCAAGTGGACAGTTGACTCTTGGACATCCTATTCCAGATTTTTTACTGATCACCCTTCCTTTGCCCCGAAGCAGTGTTTCTTTTGTGGCTCGAGTCATTATTTTGGCTCCTGAAACGTGATGATCTTCGCCTGCCCCAACATGAGCCAACACGATGTTTTTGTTTGTTATGGATATGGCATCAAAATCCGTGCATTCTTTTATCTTTTGTGAAAGTAATTTTGAAGTCTTCACGGATAATCCATTATCGATTATATCCATCGTGTCTTTAACGATTTTGAAAAGAGAGGATGTGGTGGTAGCCGTGATTCTTTCGAAACTTCTCTCCGTACCAGAAAAGATGGCGATCAACATGGAAACAGAAAAAGTGTTGGTGAGCACCATCGGAAACATGACGGTTTTAGTTATATCAACAGCCAACGAATGAGGTTGGACGATGAAATAAACGAAAGAGAGGTGAACAATTTCTATGACGGCGGTATAGCCGATAGCAAATGGAACGTTGAAAATTCTCCTTTCGTATTTTCGAGAAAGCAAGCCGGTAACGGTACCAACTGTAAGCGTTCCCAAGAAACACGGAACTGCCGTAGTTCCGCCCAGCAAAAGACGATGCAACGCCGCTATACCGGCACTTGTCAAGCCAGCTGGCAATCCACCGATCATGGCCGAAACGATAACACCGGTGTCACGGTAATTGAGAATGGCCCCTTTGTAGTGTATACCGAGATAAGTCCCAAGGATTCCGAGAATCCCCCCCAACACTCCTATCCACAAAGAGCGGGAAAGAGAGGTTGGCCTTTTCAATATTCTCTTTGTGATCTGGAATTGAAATGCGAGATACATCGCCACCAACATGATGGAAGCTCTTTCAAAAAGTACGAAAACCGCTGAATGCATTTCACTTACATCTCCACGTCAATCAAAATCTCTGCTCATTCCCCTTTCACCAAATTCATCGAGTTCCGAAAAATACACATCCTTGTTTTTCTTTCTGTAAGCCTTGGCATCTCTTAACGGATGAGTTGTGATTTTTATCTCACAGTAAGGCATCTTGGACAAGAGTTCTTCTGCTGAACCCATTGGTGGATGTGATGTAAAAACCACGAATTTTTTCGCAAATCCTTCATCGTATGAATTTTTTATACCTCGAGCATCCATCAGCCCAAATTTCAAACCATACAGAACAGCTGTATCGTACATGACAAACATCCTCTCAAAGAATAATACTCAATTTCCCTGAAAAAATAATGTCAATTCCACTTTAAAAGCCGACCATCTTTGGCCGGCTTTTCAACAGAATTTTGACGCAACTTTGTATATCTCGGAAAATTCATCGACCTTCAGTGAAGCTCCTCCTATCAAACCTCCATCCACATCGGGCAGGAGGAACAACTCTTGACAATTTCCTCTTTTGATGCTCCCACCGTAAAGGCATGCTATCTTTTGGGCAATTTCTGGGGTGTAAATTTGGGAGAGCATTTCTCGAACGTAAGAAATCGCTTCCTGAGCCTGATAGGGCCGTGCAACAACACCGGTACCTATAGCCCAAACAGGTTCATAGGCGACGATCAATTTAGAAGCGTCGCTGAGATCCACACCTTCAAGATCTTCGGTGAGTTGCCTCTTCAAAACCCCAAACGTTTTCCCAGATTGTCTTTCCTCAAGAGTTTCACCTATACACAAAACCACGGCCATTCCCGCTTTTAAGGCAACCTTTACCTTCTTGTTTATAACGGCATCAGTTTCTCCAAATATGTGCCGCCTTTCCGAATGACCGATTATCACGTGAGTTATCCCAAGATCCGTGAGCATCGGCACACTTACCTCTCCAGTGAAAGCTCCAAAAGCTTCTTGATGCACATTCTGAGCACCAACTGTGACAGAGGTTCCGGTAAAAATCTCTTGAGTATCCACGAGATCCACGAATGGAGGGAAAACCCACACTTTTGCCTTTTCAATCGTGTTTAGAGCCTTAAGAAGCTCCCTTGAGAATGCACGAGCTTCCGACGGCGTTTTGTTCATTTTCCAATTACCAGCCACTATTATCGGTCTTTTTTTTTTCGCATCCAGTATTGAAGCTATTCCTGGCAATTCTTTACCTTCCAAAAATTCCAGCGAGGCACCTCCACCGGTTGAAACATGTGAAACTTTGTCGGCAAGCCCAAATTTTGTGATCGCTGCAGCGCTGTCTCCGCCGCCGATAACGGTGAGAGAATCCTTCATCTTTGCCAAAGTTTCGGCCACAGCTTTCGTCCCTTGTGCAAAATCGTCCACTTCAAACACGCCCATGGGTCCATTCCACACGACGGTTTTTGCACCGTCAAGCTTTTTCTCAAAAAGCTCCACAGTTTTAGGCCCTATATCAAGTCCCATCCAACCTTTTGGAATTCCGTCTTTCACGTCAACGATTCTGGTTTCCGCGCCAGCTTTGATCTCCTGGGCACACACGGAATCAACGGGCAAAACCAACTCGACACCGGCTTTTTTTGCTTTTTCAAGTATTTCGTTGGCCAAATCGAGTTTGTCTTCTTCAAATCTCGAAGAACCGATGTCACGTCCTTGAGCCTTTAGAAACGTGTACATCATGGCACCGCCGATGAGTAATTTGTTGGCCTTGGTGAGCAAATTTTCTATAACCCCTATTTTATCCGAAACTTTTGCGCCACCGAGGATGACGACGTACGGTTTCTCTGGAGAATATGTAACCTTGGACAACATTTTTATTTCTTTCTCCATGAGAAAACCGGCGATCGATGGTAAGAACTTTGCCACGCCAACGTTGGAAGCATGAGCACGGTGCGCCGTCCCAAAAGCATCGTTTACGTGCAAATCACCCAATTTTGCAAGAGATTTCGCAAAATCAGGATCGTTTTTCTCTTCACCTGGGAAAAAGCGCGTATTTTCAAGCAGCACGACATCTCCCACGTTCAAGTTCTCGGATAATTTCTCGGCATTTTCTCCTATCGTCTCTTTGCAAAAAGTGACGTCTCTTCCCAACAATTCTTTCAATCTCTTTGAAACTGGTTCGAGAGAATATTTGAGATTGGGAACACCTTTGGGACGGCCAAGGTGAGACATGAGTATCACCTTGGCACCTTCTTCGAGAACGTAATTTATCGTTGGAAGGGCGGCACGAATACGCGTATCGTCTGCAACGTTTCCGTTTTCCATCGGAACGTTGAAATCAACACGCATCAAAACGCGCTTACCCTTCAAATCCACATCTCGAACGGTGAGTTTTTCCATAGTCGCTCGCGCCCTTACATCATATTTTGAACCATTTCAACAAGATCAACGGCTCTGTTGGTGTAGCCGTATTCGTTGTCGTACCAAGCAAAGACGTTGACTAAATCTCCTTTGACTCTGGTAAGAAGAGAATCAAAAATACTCGAATGAGTTTCTCCAAGGATATCAGTTGAAACGACGGGATCTTCACAATAAAGCAGGGCTTTTCCCATAGGCCCTTCGGCAGCTTTCTTGAAGGCGCTGTTAACCTCTTCCACCGTGGTTTCTCTTTTCACTATGACCTTGAGGTCCGTTATTGAACCTGCGGGGACGGGAACTCGCATCGCTCCGCCATCGAGCTTTCCATCAACTTCCGGAACCACCAAGCCTATCGCTTTTGCCGCTCCGGTGGTGGTCGGAATTATGTTTATGGCTGCTGCCCTTGCGCGCCTGAGATCTCTGTGAGGGAGATCGAGGATCCTCTGATCGTTTGTATAGCCGTGAATGGTGGTCATAAAGCCCTTTACTATTCCAAAGTTATCGTTGAGCACTTTTACCAACGGCGAAAGTGAATTTGTCGTGCAGGAGCCCGTGGATATGATCGTGTGTTCTTTCTTTAACATCTCGTCGTTGACATGGGGATTTATCGTGCAGTCTGCTCCCTGGGCCGGTGCACTTATGATAACCTTTTTTGCCCCAGCTGTTAAATGCATGGAAGCTTTCTCACGAGTTCTGAAGAGTCCAGTCGATTCCACCACCAATTCTACACCCAGTTCCTTCCATGGGAGTTTGGATGGATCCCTTTCGGCGAAAACTTTTATCTCTCTCCCATCGATGATTATGGAACTGTCCGTATGCTCCACCGATCCTTTGTAGGTACCGTGAACCGAGTCATACTTAAAAAGATGAGCCAACGTTTTCGTGTCCGTGATGTCGTTGACGGCAACCACGTTGATGTCTCTTTCCTGCTCAAGAATGATCCTCAACACTTGTCTACCGATTCTTCCAAAACCGTTAATACCAACCTTCACGTTTGACATAGTATCTGCCTCCTTGTTTTTTTATTCAAAAGCTATTACGCTATATAGAGTCCGTTCAGCGCGCCATTCGTCACCACGTCTCAAAACGGCATGTTCATACCGCCTGTTACGGCGCTCATTTCGCTTTCTACGCGCTCTTTCACTTTACGCGTATACTCGTTAAATGCCGAGATCAAAAGGTCTTTCAGCATTTCTGAATCTTCAACAACATCTTGTTTGATGTCGAGTTCTTGAACTTCGTAGTCGCAATTTCCCTTGATCGTAACGGCCTCTCCTCCAACTGATGCGCTGATCTCGATGTTTTTGAAGTTTTCTTGAACTTCTGCCGCTTTCTTTTGCATCTCTTGGGCCTGTTTAAGGAGTTTAGACATGTTTTTCATGCCGCCAAAGCCCTTGAATTTGTTAGACAATTTCCTCTCCTCCTTCTGGAAGAAGTTTTCCTCCAAAAATGCTCAGAGTTTTCATCACAGAGTTTCTCATCTCAGGTTCTATGCTTTCAATCGGTACTGCCGAATAAGCGCTTACGAGCTTCACGTCCCTGGAAGTGATGCGTTTGAAATCATTTTCTATGATTTTTGTTCGCTCTTTCAGAAATTCATGTTGTATAGAAGCATTTGATATCACCAATATTCTATCACCAAAATCTCTTAAAGTGGATAGCGCCAAACACGCAAAAATGCTCGCATCTCCATTTTCTGCATACCAATCAAGCACGCGATCCACATCTGTTTTAACGTGACTGATACCTTCGGATTTATTAACTTCAGAAACTTTTTGTTCGCTCTTCTTTGGTATAAAGTTGTTTCCATAATTTAAGGCTTCAAACACACTCAACACTTTAAAAACATCGAACTGTCTTTCTTCATACTTAAGTCTTTGAATGAGATCTGAAACAAATTTTCCAACTTTTGCGATGGCCGCATCTGGCAATTTTGATGTCACGAATTCCAACGTCTCTTGAGCAAAATTCATGGGATCGATTCCGTGCTCTTCCACTGATTCTATGAGACGAAGCAGCGACTCAACGTTTCCATTGACTATGGATGACACATATTCCTCAATCGTCTCCACTGGAACCTCACCTAACACGAAGAGTGTATCGTTAAGTGTCACGTTTCCATCGGAAAACCTTGCTATTTCCTCCAACAAGCCTATGGCATCTCTCACTCCACCTGATGATTTTCTCGCTATGTGTTCGAGCGCTTGAGATTCACAATTCATACCCTCCATCTTGCATATTTCCTGAAGGTGCGCTTTTATGATCTCGGATGGAACTCTCCTAAACTCCACCACTTGGCATCTTGATACCACCGTTTCTGGAACCTTTTGCATTTCCGTTGTAGCCAAGACAAAGATCGTGTGTTTGGGAGGCTCTTCAAGAGTTTTAAGCAAGGCGTTGAACGCCTCTTTCGTGAGCATGTGAACCTCATCTATAATGTAAATCTTGTATTTAGATTCTATTGGCAAATAACCCACTCTGTCGCGTATGGCACGTATCTCATCTATTCCTCTGTTCGAAGCGGCGTCCATTTCAACAACGTCCATGGATTTTCCAGAGTCTATAGACTTACACGAATCGCACTCGTTACACGGTTCGTACCCTTCAACCAAATTAGAACAATTCAAACTCTTGGCGAGAATGCGAGCTGTTGAAGTTTTTCCCGTTCCGCGTGGGCCGCTGAAAAGGTAAGAGTGAGAAACCTCACCTTTCAAAATCGCATTTTTAAAGAGCTTTTTCACGTGATCTTGCCAAATCAAATCCCCAAATTTTTTTGGCCTGTATTTCAGATAAAGAGTTTCCATACCCACCGCTCTCCGTCAGATTTCAAAGCTATTTTACCATAAAAGTTATGAAAAACGGGGGTCAGGTCTGCCTCCCTGTTCTCTTAGAAATACCAAGCTGAATTTGCTCCCTTTTCCATCTTCGGACTCAACTTCTATACGAACACCTATCGCATCAGCTATCTTTTTGGCTATTGAAAGTCCTATTCCGAATCCCTCTTGGCTTCTGGAATTGTCAATTCTATAAAAACGGTCAAAGATGTGTTCAAGTGACTCTTTATTAATTCCTATTCCAAAATCTTCAACGGATACTCTACCTTTTCCCACCCATATTATCACTTTCTTCATAGAGGAAGAATATCTTACAGCATTATTTATGAATATACGAAGTACCTCTTTTAGCCCACTTGCATCCGTTTCTGCCTTTCCATTCCCTTTTATTTCAAAGTTAAAATCAGGATAGAGAGTTTTACTTTCCATCTTTATTTCCTCAGCAATTTCCCTTAAATCTACTTTTTCAAAATTAACTTCCAAATTTCCTTTCGACAGCTTTAAAAGAGCTTCAACCATG
>WFSH01000033.1 GCA_015486145.1 Mesoaciditogaceae bacterium | reverse complement strand
TCATTCGAAAAATGTTACCCACACTATCGTGAAAAGATCCAAAAATATTGTTCATACTATTGTGTAGAAAGCCAAAAACTTTTGGGCGAACGGCGTTCGCCCTTTCAATTTTAGTCAATTGGTCGAAAATAATCTCAGATATTTCACAAACTGTTCTTTCCGTTTCGAGCATGAAGACGTGTGATCACTTTTTTGTGGATTTTGCCAAAGTATACACCAAAATTTTAGATGCGCCCTCGGCTTTTAACACCCTTGAGCATTCATTCACGGTTGCTCCAGTGGTAAAAACATCGTCGAGAAGCACAACAATACCCGAAGTTTTGTAGAGATTTTTGCGTATAACACTGTACTTTCCGATGATTTGCGCTTTCCTCTCTTTTGGAGATAAGCCAACTTGACTCTTCATTTGGTGAGACACCTCAAGTAAGTTCAAAAAATTCACGTTTATTTTTTTAGAAACTTCCAACGATAAGCGTTTCACATGATCAAAACCCTTTGTTTTTAAAGAATCAAATGTTATCGGCACACATGTAATTACAGAATTGTTTGGTGGGGGAAATCGCTTGAAAAGTTCCAAAAAAAGATCACTTAAAACATGCGACAGAGACATACGGGGTATATATTTGTAAGCTCTGATAATTTCTCCCATAATACCACTGTAGTGAGCACGATAAAAAAATCCATCGAAGTACCAATTACGTCCAGAAAACTCATGGGAAGCTGGAACTGCTGGAACTTTAGCCATGCATTCTGAACAAATTACATCCTTTCCCACTATTTTCTTTCCACATGTGGGACAATATCGTGGAAAAAAAAGATCGCAGATCTCAGTCAACACAGACATGCGGCCATGTATCCGACTTCTTGTTCGTAATCCCTGGAAACCTCTCCACTCGTTGAATGAGAGAGAAGCTGTGGAGTTCCTACATTCATGTACAACAATGTTGCCACAGCTCCAAAGCCACACATCGTGATCTTCTCTTCAGAAATGACACTGTAAAGCTCGTCAACGTCGTTTTTGGTGAACGCGTCGATAACCAATTTGTCTTTCAAAAGAGTTGCTTCATGGTCTTCATAATGATTCAAGTCCGTCGATGCAACGATCCAAAATCTTCTGTTTTTTAGGATCACGCGCAATGCTTGAGAAAGTTTAAAAGCGCTCTCTTTTCTTTGATCTTTCAAACATATGGGAAGTATTTTAATGCCAGCCCCCAGTGTAAATTGGAGGAACGGTATTTGCACCTCAACAGAGTGTTCCATAATGTGACCATCGTAGTCCAAAGAAGCGGCTGGAAACACTTTGATCAAATCGTTTGCAATATTTTCATCAACCGCCACATTTCCAAGAGGCGTTTTCCAGGAGCCCATTGGCCAAACAGATATGGGAGCTCCGATCCCCGTGTGATTCGGCCCCAAAATCACAACCAAATCTGGTTTCCCGAACTTTGAAGCCGACAGATATGCATGACATGCCGTGGCTCCAGAATAAACATAACCCGCATGAGGCACAACAATTCCCACACTTTTCTCAAATCCATCTGGATCGGGAAGCGCTCCAGGGCCACGTCTGCTCAAAAAGAGTTCTCTCACATAATCTCTCAGTTCCTCTGGATCGGCCGGATAAAAACTTCCGGCAGCCACTGGCTTTCTATCCACGGTTCATCATTCCTTCACTATTTTTGCCGTTATGAATATGTCAAGATCGTTTGTGGAATCCTGAAACGTTGTTGTTCTAAAGAACTGTCCAATAAAAGGAAGATCTCCCAAAAAAGGTATCTTGGTAACATTTTCAGATCTGTTATGTTGAACGAGCCCACCTATCATGAGTGTTTGACCGTTTGAAATTACAACTTTCACAGAAGCGTTACGAGTATTAACAGCTGGAATACCATTAACGGCATGACCCCAATCGGCTTCACTAACATCAATGGTGATCGTTAAAGAAATCTGTCCGTTTGGAAGCACAACCGGTAAAATTGTGAGTTGAATACCCGTGTCCAAAAACATCAACTTTTGTGTCTGTTGATTGTTCACGGTGGTTGTAACTAAGTAGGGATATTTTGAACCGACGAGAATGTTGGCAGACTCTCCACTTTGCGTTGTGAGCACCGGCGCAGAAAGGATTGACCCCGCTCCGGTCGTCTTGGAGAAATTCGCGATCAAAGTGGCGTTGGATGAAACGATATTATCGGTAAGCCCAGACAAAAACTTTGGAAGATTTGCAACATCGATTAATTTGAAATTCAGCGTCAAGCCGTTGTTAAATATCAGCTGAGGAGTCATGAAATTCGTCGTTATCCTCTTGGCCAAATTGTTGTTCTTGCTCACACTTACAATCTTTGCCTCTATTTCAACATCTTTTCTCGGGTTGATCAGTGGCATTACCATAGCATCAAGTTTTTTTGCCTTTGCAGCTGTCAAGCCGCTTACCACGATCACTCCCGTGTTGGTATCTGTAAAAACTTTTCCACCTAAAAATTCCGCCAACGATTTTATTTCAGTCACGTTACCACTCGCTTTGTAAACTTTTGTTACTCCCACACTGTTGGTCCCCACGATCACAAGAGAAGTTCCGGTGAATGTCAAATTGTATGCATTTGAGAGGGCGTACTCAAATTGGTCAAGCGAAACATTTGAAAGTTCAAGGGTCACGTTCGGAAGATTGCGAGTCGCAAAGACCACGTTCTTTTCGAATGCTTTATAAACACGTTGTATTAAAGTGGAAAGTGGATAATTCTCAACCTTGCAGCTCACTTTCCCATTGCGCACAACGACCACTTGTTGAACCTGTGTTGCCACCTGTGTAGGTGTGGCTTTAATGCTGGAAATTTTGGCGAGTCCACTCATTTCCATCATATTCACCGTGCTATCGAGCTCGCTTTTAGGGCCGGAAATTGCCACCAAAATTGAAGTTGCTCGAGTTGCTGGAGAAGAAGGACCGTAAAAATTCAAACCTTTTGTCGTCACGATAGATCTAACCGTTTCGTAGTTGTTGGGATTTATTTTTACGATCGCCGTCACAGCCGGCATCTTTTTGTATTCAACTTTTGAACTCTGCAAATTGATAAATTTTGCGGCGTTATCAATTTCGTAAGAATTTTTACCGTAAACAACAAATTCCTTCAAGTTTTTAAGATAAAGGACGTTAACTTCAGGATATTTCAACTTTACCAAAGTTTCGACGTCATCTGAGACAGCTGCATCGTTCCAAGGAATTTCACGAATGAACATAGTCTTCAACACACTCGAAGCTTTTAGTGTGCTCTTTTGAACGAGTCCCGTCTCTTTAAGAGTGTTGATGAAATTTTCAACGTTGGTTGCCGGACCGCTCACCACGTATTTTAAAAGCTTGGTTGTAGGTGAGGAAACTGTACCTGTTCCAAACAAAGTGGGATACTCCTTTTTCAAAAGTGCACTGACCGTTTTCAGATCACCCGGGGATATTTCAACGGTAACCGTCATTTGTGGAATGCTTTGTTTTTCCCTTAAGGCCCTTTGTTTCACAAAATTAGTGGCCGAATCAACATCTTGAGCATTTGTGCCGTAAAAGAGTATCTGTTCAAACGATGGCAAATACTCACATTTGACGTCAGGATACATTATGTTTATAATCTTGAGAAGATCTTCAACTGAATTTTTACCTTTCCAATTCGCAAAGTTAAAATGAACGATCCGAGGCTTTGCAACTGTTAAGGTGCTCGCTATCAACTCAACATTTTTCTCAAATTTGGTGATCTGCGTCTGAGGACCGTTTACTATGTACACCGCATTTGAAGCCTTGTTGGTTGGTGAACCGTATGCCGTGATGGATGGAAATTTATTTGCAAATTGTAGAAACGCCGGAATATTTTGAACGGGTACGCTGAAAGTCAGCGTTACCTTGGGACCGTTTTGTGACAAAATCTTTGCGTATTTAGAAACTACATCAAAAGCCTTTTCTAAATCCGATTTGGCTCCTCTCATCACCATCGTGGAAAAACTCTTTAAATACATTATCTTTACCGTTGGATACATGGTCGTGATCAACTTTTGTAGCTCTGGCTCAGCGTTTGCGTCCTTCCATTCAACGGTTTTGAAATCTTCACTCTCTCGTATAAAATTCATGAGACTTTTTATGGTCTTTTGCTGTTCCACAGTGGCTTTCACGATCGCGTGCGAAGCGATGAATCCGATCACCTTATTCTCTCCAAAAAGATTGGTAACCAAAGAGGAAAAAGTAGAAGATGCGATGTTAGTCGTTGATAAATCGTAAAAGCTCACGATGTTGTTGTAAGTTCCAACGCCCAATTTTCCGAGTCCTTTCACCAACGAGCTAACTGGAGCGATGTAATAAGTCCCATCCGGGAGTATGGCATAACCAACGCCGGCTGAAGATATCAACACATCATAAAAAGCTTCCGCAGGCGTCACGTTGGTAAGCGTGATGTTTACCGGTTGTTGGGCAATTTTTGGATCTATGACAAGATTTCTTTTCAAAATTCGTGCGAGATACTTAATGGCAAGACCAAGAGTAGAACCCTTTTCACCAGAAAAATCTATAGAAATCCGTGTAGAGGGACCGGTTAATGCCAGACTCTGAGAGATACCAAGCGTTACGAAATTCATCACAAGCTCATGACTTTTTTCATTGACAAAAGTGCTAACTATGAACGGAAAATCGAATTTTACCACACTGTGAGAGCTTGTGGAAAACATGGTGGCTTTTACAGGGCCCCAGGTTATCTCTTTCGAAACATTCGAGGAGATCGTGCCAACAAAAGTGATCTGAGGAGAGTTTCCAAGAACGCCATTCAAGACCCAATTTGGCTTCGAATTGAAGGTGAGTTGTGCTTGAAAGATCCCTCGAGTCGCAGAAAAAGTTAAATTTTGCAGTACTGTCCCAAACATTACAAACGGTATAAACAACAAAAACAATAAAATAACACCCTTTTTCATGTTTCCACCTCCGATACTCATTCAACGATCATACCTCGAAAAGTAACGATGCTCAACTTCCCATTAGAGAGATTCATGATAATGGCTCCCTCTAAAGTTGGATCAAAATAGACGATCACATATTCTTTACCGTTAAACCAAAAACGTGTATTACCCAGATTGAAATTAAAAGTGACATTTTTCCCGTTCAACGACAAAGTTACCATACTGAGAGCGTTACTCTTAACACCACTTACATACGATAATCTTTCATCCGTTCTCAAACCGGATACAGGGGCTTTTAAAAGTTTTTCAAGATCAGATTGACTCAATTTTATAACAAGCGGAGAAAAAAGGTCGTGTGTTACTTTCACGGGATTTATGTGATCCGTGACTACTTTCTTTGCGAGTGAGGCCTTGACTTGCATGGTTTGAGTGATGAATTTTGACGTGCCAGTTCTCGTTGTTTTTGGAAAAAAAAGCACATAACTCAACCACCCAAAAATCGCAATCACAAACAACAAAAGTATCACCACAGCGATTTTGTTCTTCATTCATCAACCTCCATAAACCTTTACGACAAGACTTTCAAGCATGACGTGTTCTGTAAAACCAAATTTGTACTTAAAACCTACGTATTTAACGGGTGCTAAGGACTTCATGGAAATTTTCACAACACTTATATTCGTAAAAGCACCGAGCAAGTTAAACAATCTATTCGGGTCAACTTGCACCGGTTTTAAAAGAGTCAAGGTGTCTCCAGAAGTTTTAATTTTTGCTGAAGGAAGAAATGATTTAAGCTCGTAATCCAAATTTGACAATGACACAGCGTGCGATCTCAGTTTTTTTGAATAAAGTGATAGCTGTTGTTTCATCCTGAAACTTTGAGAGTAAAGATTATCAAAAGTTTGAATGGAACGTGTTATTCTTTCAAGACTCCCGGTAAAACGCAAAAACATGATGAAATCAAAAATTACCACCAACCCAAAAACCACAAATATCAGAATCAAAGCGAGTTTTCTACTCATTTTCCACCTCTCAAGATGGAAACCACGTCGTTGGAAGCTTTGTACCAACTCGATGTTTGAGATTTTTCTATTTGAATTTTGTACCCAAGATTATTGAAAATTTTCCTTTCAACAGAAAGCACTCTTTCATTATTATCGGCTCTGAACTGGACAAAGTACAAAGGTGTTGCTGATTTTCCAGAGTACCGCAGATATGAAAGTGAGATCTTTTTATAAACCTTGTTGCTCAGTGAATCAAACGCTATGAGAAAAGAATGAAAATTCTCCACGTTTTCAAGGTCATTCTTTATCGAAAAAAGTATGTGCGATTGGGTGTTTAAAAAATTGGTGTAGTTTGTGATTTGTTCATCCACACGAGACTGTATCACGCTTTTTGGAACACCAGAGATAGACGAAATGCCACAAATGGAAAGTAGCTTTTCATCGGCGGCAAGAGCACTTTGGTACAAATTGTTAATGACGGTTTCACCAACGAAATAAAAGGCAATCCCAATTCCCACTATTAACCCCATCACCATGAAAAATCTCGTTAACTTTATCTTCCTACCTTTTTTTCGGTAAAAGTTTAACCGTAGAATTACCCATCACCCCTCTCACGGCAAGACTGTATGCATTTAATGGTACATCAAAATTGAGATTAACGACGTCAAAATAAGAAAAAGTTTCATCGGCTATTTGATATTCCATCAAAATATCACGCCACGTATCGATGTGCTCTTCAAACTCAGAAATGCAGATCACCGATTTAACTTTTTCATTCGACATAGAAGCTCTCGATAACATCATCCTGGAGAGTTTTTGAAGGTTATCGGATAGCTCTCTGTAATGCGATTTTACTTCATCGATTTCTATGTCGTTGACCATGCTCTCAGATCCACCCAAAACACTGTCAACACCAACAAAATTACCGTCTTTAAAAAGTTCCATATAAGTGGAAGAAATATCTTCGAAAACGACGAATACTAACCCTTCTGACAGCTGCTCCTCAATTAAATAATTGTATTTAAAATATCCGGCATCAAGAACATTTGGAAATGGTAATCCTGATTTAAAAAACAAACTGTTGAATTTTGTAATGTCTTCATTTCTCACGACAAAAGCGGACACCGTTAAATTAGAATCGTTCACGTTCGTATCCACCTCAACCGTGATCTCTGCCGGAGAGATGGATAATTCTCTCACGATCTGAAATTTTGCCGCATTAAGAACCTGCCGTTTCGGCATTTTGGGAATTTCAATCTGCCTGAACAGTATCCTATCTGGAAAAAGTGCAGAGGAAATTACATCTTCTATATCCACTTTCAAAGCATTTCCCACACCACTCAAAGTGGTTATGATCTCGTTCTCATCTTCCAGCGTTTCACCATCAAAAGGATTTTTTTTGTACGGAATGGATACTTTAGAGATGATTTCTGTTCTCTTGCCCCCGTTTTTGATCTTTACCCCGTCTATCCTATATCTTCCAATATCCAATCCAACATAGTAATTTGTGAACAACCCCATTTTACCACTTCCATGCTAAATTTATTTTCCCCACCACCGGGGTTACACGTATTTCCGCGATAAAAGAAGTTCCAAGAAAAAACCTCAACGCGCCAGAAACGTACGGAACACCTTTTGAAAAAGCCAAATACCTGCTTCCGACGATCCTGACAAAGTTGAGCGAACTCTTCTTAATAATTTCCCTGTTGGATACGATCTTAACATCTTTTGGAAAAACACGCACTTCCACCTTACCGTCCTTTAAAAACGATAGAAACCGAGCATATCTGATGGAATTCTTAACTCTGTTTACCTCTGAGATCGAAATTCCCCGTTCCATCCATATTCTTGAATTGGGTAAGATAATGGAGAAAAACAACAAAACAACCACCATGTAGATCAACAATTCTATCAAGGTACTACCACTTTTTTTCATAACTAAAAGTGTTGGCCCGCGCCTTGTTCGAGTTTGAACATCGTTTGATAGAGGGTGAAAGCCAAAAAACCAACGAAAAGGCCTATAACTCCTATCATGGCGGGTTCGACCATGGAAACAATTTGCTTCAACTTAACCGACACTTCTTGATCGTAAAATTCCGAAACCTTGTTCAGCATTTCATCAACTCTTCCGGTTTCTTCTCCTGTTCCAACCATTTCAACAAGTAATTGAGGAAAGTACTTGGATTTTTCCATTGCCTCTTTAAGTGTTCCTCCATTTTTGAGCGTATCAATCATCATGGGAACAGCTTTTATCAACTTATGACTTGACGTAGCATTGGCAGCCATTTCAACCGCTGATGTGATTGGCACCCCGCTGGCTATCAACGTTGAAAGAGTTTTACTGAAACTCGAAGAGTTCTCCAAACGCCTCAGCTTTTTTATTGGAGGAAGAAGGTTTAAAATAAAATTCTTCGTCATAACACCGTATGGAGTGCGCATGAAAAAAAGTCCACCTATGAGAGCAACAGCTAAGGAAGCAATGACAACTAACCAATTGTGGGCGATGTAGTCATTGGTATTCATGAGTATTGCAACTACTCCTGTAGGCTTCATGCTTCCAAATGCCCTGAAGAGATTGGGAAGTATGAACAAACTTATAACCATCAATATCAATATGGCAAAGATGGAAACAAAAGCGGGATAAGCCATGGCCGAACGGACTTCATCTCTCAATTTTTTAGAATCTTCATAAAATTTTGATAATTTCGACATTGACTCATCCAAGACTCCCCCACTTTCTCCGGCTTGCATGAGATTGATAAGCACGGGATCAAATGCCCCAACTTGTTCAAAAGCTTCAGAGAGCGACATTCCACCATCGATCGAAATCACAACTTCAGATATTATCTTTCTGAAAGAGTTGCTAAAAGCTTCTTGCCTTGCCAAAAGATTAAGGGCATCTTTTATTCGCACCCCTGCACTGATCATCGTGGAAAATTGGCGCGTGAACAACACCAAATCTGAAAGCTTTGCCCGAAGTCTCATTCCCTTTCTTTTCTCTGAAGCACTCTGAACGTTTAAAACCACATATCCTTCTTGAGAAAGTTTGTTGACAAGCCCCACTTCATTTTCGGCTTCTAACTTTCCCCTAACGATCTTTCCACTCGGTTTTACGGCATCAAATATATACGTAGGCATGTGCACCACTCCCGTTTATGAAAAGATTATAGCACGAAAAACAAAGAGAAGATTGTGCTTTGCAAACACCACCTTCTCCTCATCACATCACAACACTTTTCTGGTGCCGAGGCCTGGAGTTGAACCAGGGACACGAGGATTTTCAGTCCACTGCTCTACCACCTGAGCTACCTCGGCATTGGCGGGGACGACGAGGCTCGAACTCGCGACCACCGGTGTGACAGACCGGCATGCTAACCAGCTGCACCACGTCCCCACTCCACGTGGTGGGAACGGCAGGGTTTGAACCTGCGACCTCCTGCTTGTAAGGCAGGCGCTCTCCCACTGAGCTACATCCCCAAACCTTGGCGCCCTCATGGGGATTCGAACCCCAGCCGCCGGCGTGAAAGGCCGGTGTCCTAGACCACTAGACGATGAGGGCAGCTCATCCAGACAGGAATATCTTACATTAAGTGAGGGGGGCTTGTCAAGTGCCCAAGCTGTGAGGTTCATTTTTCATTGGCCACAACAACTTGATTTTTACCACGCATTTTCGCCATATAAAGGGCTCTATCTGATGCAGCCACTATTTCACTTACATTTACAGCATCCATTGGATAGCAGGCTATACCCATGCTGACTGTGATTTTAACGGGAGAGTTACCCATGGCTATCGAGAGTCTTATCCTTTCGGCAATTGTTTTTGTCACCTTTTTTTCTATTCCTCTCAACACCATCGCAAATTCCTCTCCGCCGTATCGCGCTGACACATCATCTTGCCGAGTGGAGGATTTAATCACATCGGCTATGTATGAAATTACTTTATCTCCCATCTGATGACCGTAAGTGTCGTTCACAATCTTAAAATCGTCTATATCCATCATTATCAAACAAAAATTCTCTCTTCCATCAACCATTTTCTCAAGTTTGTTGTAAAACTCCGTGTGGTTGTAAAGCCCTGTCTGACCATCTCTTAACGCCTTTTCTCGGAGAATTTCAAATTCGCTCGAGTTCTCAAGCGCAAGCATGACCTGATTGGCAAATATTTCGAGTACTGTGATATCGTCAAAGGTGGGACGTACTCCGTTTTTGGGTTTGTCCGGTGAAATGAGCGCAACCGTTTCTCCATTTTTGTTTATGATTGGAATCCACAACAGATCTTTCTCGCGCCAACTGTTTTCATCTTTTACATCGTATTCTCCTATATAAATTTCATCAGAAGGTATGTAAACTTGTGCTTCTTCTGGAATGAAATAAGAGTTTGATATTTTGAATTCGTCTTTCATCAACGACCTTATAAATTCAAAAGAAGGTGAGTTTTTCTTGAGTCGTTCAAAATCCTCTGCGCTAATGCCCGCAGATGCAACACGTTCAACCTTGTTGTCGGGAGTTATCATACTGACCAACACGTATTCCCATCCAAGATCGTTGTGTATTATGGAAGCCACACGATTCATCAAATCAACCACCGAAATGTTAGACTTCAGCATCTCAGAAACTTCGAACACCCTCTTGAGCTTGTCAAGGCTTTGAGAAAGTGCATGCTTTTCAGACTCCATTTTCTGGTTTACCTTGTACTGTATTGACAAAAGTTTGGCAAAGATAACGGGGAAAACGAGTGTGTAAACTGCGACAAAATCTATCAAGAAGCTTTCTTCTTTGGCAAGAACAAAAACTATTGGTATGGTTAAAGAGAAAAAAACAATCTCCATCAAAGTGCCTTTTAACACAATTTTCATACTTTCCCATAGATTTCGAAAATAATCGTAAAACATATCGATCAAAATGGAATTTAAAATTTTAAAGACCAACATGGCAACTATGAGGCCTAACCAGCCAGTGCCCATCATCTGCAGGACTGCTCCCGCAACGTAATAGGATATTCCGTACTGTCCAGCGGTATACAATCTACGTCTGATTGAATAATTTTTTCTGTAAGAAAACACCGTACACATGTAAGCCACTAAAGACGTGGAAACAGGACCAAAGATCACCAACATCGGAAAGAGTGCGAAAAAGTGTGGTACTATGACGGCTTTCAAAATCTCGG
>WFSH01000032.1 GCA_015486145.1 Mesoaciditogaceae bacterium | reverse complement strand
GATGTATTGCTTCTCACCGATCACAGATTACTCATCACTGAACACTCATCACTGCTCACTCATCACTGATCACTAATTTATAGACCCGCCCCCCGATTTTCTTTTATACTGACGATGACTCCCTTTTTGGTTGATGAGATACCAACTATCCTCTTTATCTCGTTGGTTTAGCTGTGTATTCCACAAAGTTATCATATCATGCTCAAAAAGATATGAACTGGGATCACCTTCACTTCACCAGAAAGATCAAAAGTTTTCTTTGAAAGAATTATTCCTTTACCAAATGTTTTTTTGATCGTCATCACATCGCTTCGATTTATGACATTTTGATATTTAACTTCTATTGGTATTCCATTGACAATAAAATCGATTTCTTTGCCGTTAGACGAGTACCAATATCCAACGTTTTGCAGGTTGCTCAATCCTTCCTCAAGCCAATCAGAGAATTTGAAAACCAAATTTTGTGCCACGACGCTTTCGACAACGACAGATTTTTTTTGAACGATTCCGAATTTTCTTTCAAGGTTTTTCAAAACAAAATTATCGTAAAAATAAACTTTCTTTTGCTTTTTCTCAAGCGGCTGCAAATTGCAAATAGCTCAACAAAGTGTCGCGCAATTCCACGTAATCCTTTACCGTATCAAGAGGAAAATAAAAGATCGCGCGTCTATTTTTCCCCTTCTTTAAAAGATCAAAAATCGTATATTTGATAAGTGTCGATTTGCCGATCTGTCTTGGTCCCCTAAGCACGTAAATCCCATTTGTATGGAATTAGACTCCATAAAAATCATATTTTTTGTGGAGTTAGATTCCATATGAACATTTTGAGTAAGCCAAAAACAACTGGAGCTGACAGCAAGATCATCCGCACCCAATGGCCTTCTGCGTGTATAATTCAACAGCCTTTTGCAGGCGAGAATTCAACAGCCTTCTGTACGGGCAATCCATGAATTGCCCCTACGAAATCAAAAAAATAAGAATTCCATACGAAATAAACAAGGATTCCATCACAATTTTTCACGCGATCAAAAATTCAAGTTCCAAGACTGACCACCCGTTTTTTGATCGGGAATAACTTTTCATACATTCTCTGAAATTACTTATATACATCTCCACGTGGCCCTATTCGTAAAACCACGATCACTTCTTTGATAATCGTAAACAAAACTCTGTACTTGCCCACCCTGATTCTGTAAAGATTTCTTTCTCCAGTTATCGGTTTCACATCCAAAGGCAAACCTTCAGACAATCTGATCAATGCCATATCTATTAAGCTTTTATATTCATTTCGAAGTTTTTTGTAATTCTTAGCAGCTTTCGAAGAAAATTCTATCTCATATTTTCCCATTTTATGGTTTTACCATCTTCAAATTCTTTGACACCTTTTAACAGATCATTTTTTTCTTCTACTGTTAATGGTGAAACGTCACTCTCTATCAAAGTTTTCCAAAAAACATCCACTAAAACATCTTCTGGAAGCGATTTAAGCATGCTAACAAGTGCATCTTCAGGTAAAGACAATGTTTTTTCAACCATCTTGTACCTCCTCTTTGGCCTTTTTGTAAAAAATATTAACCTTGCTCAGATTATAGCATCAAAAAAATAATTTGACCAATTTTCTCTTTCGACAAGGCCAACAACGTAGGTACATGGCATTTCAATACCTAATTCCGTTTTCTCTTGAAACGCCATTTTCATGGTAAAATAACATTGAAAACACACTGGAGGGCTGTTATGGCAGAAAAAGATATCATCATGAAATACCTTTCACACATTTCCCTAAACCAAATAACAGCTCACTCATTACTGTTCACTCATTACCGATAACAGATTACTCATCACTGCTCACTGATTTATAGATTTTTTCCCCAATTTCTCAGCCGCACACACACCATTTTTGATACAACCAAGTACTTTATGGTATTATAAAGTATTATATGATAGTACCAACAACAAGGAGGCGAATATATGAAAACCATAAGCGTGAAGATAGATAACAAGCTTCTTGAAGAGTTGAATACAGAAGCTAAAAGACTTAGACTCCCTAAAAGCGTTATCATACGAGCAGCAGTAGAAGACTATTTGAAAAAGGTTTCTAAGATGAAAAACCTCTTAGCTTTTCTCAACAGTGTCCCAGAAGTAGAACCCGAACCAGATGAAATAAAAGCTGTTGAAGAATACGAAAATCGCGAAGTTCTTGGAAAGATTGAAACTGTCTCTCTTAAAGAGGCAAAAAAAGAGTTAAACATTTGATGATAGAATTTGATAAGCAGGCCATAAAGGAACTTTCAAAATTATCTCCCAAATTGAGAAAGCACATTGTGAATGCTCTCGAGCGCCTTGATAATGACAGCGTTGGAAATGTTAAAAAGTTGAAAGGTATCGAATTCTACCGTTTAAGAGTGGGCAATTACAGAGTTATTTTTAAGCTCAAGAAAAAAAGCATTCACGTCGTTCACATCTTGCCCAGAGGTTCGGCTTACAAGAATTTGTGAGAAAAAAGAAATTTTATTGTATCCTTTGTAAAAAGTCAAAAAAATATATAGGTGCCTGGCCACGTGTGTCATAAGTAGAGTGGTTTCTTAGATGATAATGTTCGTGAGTGAGCAATAAAAGAGGTGATGGACGGAATGGAAAACCGGGCCTGACGCCCGGATAAAGATTTGACTTTTAGGAAATCCAACGAATACACAAAACTTGAGAAAAACTCATTTCTTAATCATTTTTTATTTTTCACAAAAGGCATCATGTGCTCATCTCTCATTTTTGGAAAGGAATACAGAGGAGACATCATGATAGACTTGTAACCAATGACTGGCTTTTTGTACGCTTTAACAGATGAAGAGGAGCTGTTTTGTGGTTGATAATCAACTTTTACTCCTCTGCTTATTAAAGTGTTTATATTGTTCATGTCAATCGAACCTGGCGTTAAATTCAAAAGATTGTAACGTATGTCCAAATAATCACCATTACCAAGCCCCAATGCTGTCAAATTTGTAAGATTTTGCAAAGGCGTTATGCTATTGATGTTATTATGATCAATGGTAAGCCATTGAAGATTTGCCAAGTTCTGCAATGGCGTTATAT
>WFSH01000031.1 GCA_015486145.1 Mesoaciditogaceae bacterium | reverse complement strand
TCGGCGAATTCTTCATTTGGCATGAGATATTTGTCCAACGATAAAACTTGATTTCTAAGTATTTCTCGTTCAACGATCTTAATCTCTTCAACACTCATTCCAAGCTCTATAGACATTTTCTCCATCGCCGTTTCCGGATCTTCGTAAAAAAATTTTGAGCGTGCACGTTCAACGTCTTTCAATTTTTTTCTCAAGGTACGGGGCATCCAGTCTATAGTCCTTAAATAATCAAGCATGGCACCCTTTATTCTACTAACAACGTAGGTGGAAAGTTTTACATGCTTTGATGGATCGAATCTCTCTATGGCGCTGAGTAACCCGATCACACCTTCCTGAATCAAATCTTCAACTTCCACCGAAGGTGGAAGCGATCTCGCAAGATCATATGCCAACTTTCGAATTAAAGGGGTAAACTTTTTTACCGCCCACTCTTTATCCACATAAGATTTCAGATGAAAACCGCCTTTCTAAAACTATTTATCCGAGTCCTTTTGATCAAAAATCTTTCCCTTCAATTTCCTTTTGTTTTTCTTTTTCACAACCACCAAATACACTAAAAAGAACAGGAATTCCACCACACCTGCGGACACCGTGGCCCTTACCAGAGATTCCAAAAGTGACCAATCTCCAATAAAATTTAAGAGTAAAAAGAAAAGTTCAAAAATAAAGAATACGTAAACCCACACTTTATAACTTGATAAGTTCAACTTTTTCTTTTCCCCCGACCTTTTTTACAAAAAGATCACCGGTGTCTATATGAAATTCTATACTCCTCGCACGATTTTTCCCCGTATCTTCCGCAACTATTGAAATGTGCAGTGCGCGAAGTACTTCTTTTACTTTTTTCACATTCCTTTCACCTATATCAAATCCCTTTGCCTGGAACATCGAGGCTCCACCCGCTATTTTTGCCTCAAAATTTTGAACGTCGGCCCCCTTCTTAATCATTTCATCGATCATGAGTTTTATCCCCGGATCGGCGTATTTACTCATTTTTTTTGAATTGTCCTTGCTCTCCGGTAACATCACGTGGATCATACCACCGATCCTGTTATGTTTATCTCTAACACAAACTCCCACACAAGATCCCAAACCAATCGTGACCAAAACGGTGGGATTGTTGGCAACGGCATACTCTCCTATACCGATTATGATCTTATTTTTCATTACATATCAACCTCATGAAATCCCCAACTTCGAAAATAACTTTTTCAAACTACCGTGCTGTGGAAATAAAGTCAAGAAACCGCTCACATCTTTACCGTTTTTGATCCTTAGAATATTCTCAACCATTATCACATCATCGTATTCTTCCGAAGCCAATATAGAGGTCTCTGCGATCACCGCTCCAAACATATCGATCACCAACATGGGAACATCTGGTTCCATAAAAAAAGATGTGAAATTAGAAAGTGCTGTGATGTAAGACGAACACATTATATTACCTATTTCTTTTAAAACAGAGGATTGCATTTCGTTCAACTCCGTCAGATCTTCGGGTTTCTGGCCAATTAGGAACGAGATCAACTCTTTGGCAGATTCAGAGTCGAAAATCATCAGCATTTTTCCAGGTATATCACCCTTTACGGGAACAATTGTGGAAGCGGATATTTCTTCGGGGTCGTTGAGCACTTTGTAAATATCTGACAAATCCACCACGTGAACTTTTGGAACTTCTATGCCCACATTCTTTTCAATCAAATTGGAAAGTGCTGTGGCAGCGTTACCCGCTCCTATGTTCCCTATCTCTTTGAGTACATCGAGTTGCATATCACTAAGTTGATCTTTCCACTTCACTCTTCTTTTCCTCCCTTCGACTTCAGCTCCAACTTGAAAACAAATTTCATTATTTTATCTTGCATGGAAAAAGGCATATTCAAAAAAGCAATTCCGTAAACGTGGAGATCTTCCGACTCTGATTTGCTTTCCCTCAAAATCGTCGCCTCTTGGTTTTTCAGTTCAAGACCTTCCTCAAATTTGAAATCTACGCCAACCATCACCCCTGTTTCCAGACTTGATTTTGTCGCTATCTTCATGCCTCCTGCACTCACATCTAAAGTCATAAAAGGCACCCTCTCATCCGTACCCAAAATTCTTAGAGCACCCTGCGAAACAAATTGAATACGAAGAAATCTTCTCCTCTGAATTCTTCTGATCTTTCCCCGTATGTTGAAAACGGTGATCGGAATGTTTCCTTCCTCTTCGTTTTTCAAAACGTAACCGTAGAAAACATACAGCGACTTCTTATCAACTGCCGAGATTCTTGCCATAACGCCAACAGGCATGGGGACCAGTCTGCCTTTCATGGAAGGCATTCCAGCTTTTAACAAATTATCAACGATGTCTTCAACTTTTGACTTGAAATCTCCACCTGTAAAACCAGGTATCGAACTAACTTCTATTCTCAGTGGCATGCCAGGTTTTATTCGTTCAACACCAACTTCTTCGAGAAAATAAGCCAAGTCCTATCTCCCCAATCTGAAAAATCTTCTGATTTTGCTGGCAAAGCTCATCCTTTCTGGAATATTGTTCTTTCCGTCTTTTCCAGCGATGGCGGATGATATTCCCATGATCCCAAAGGTTGGCTGTATTTTTTCGTATGAAATCACAAAGGGTTTTTGTTCTCTCACAGAACGTTTAACCCTTGGATCGTTTAATATAGAATATGATTTCTCAAAACGGAGAGAGGTAAACTTGGAGGTAACTTCTCCAAACTTTTTAATCAAAAGGCGTCCCTCTGAAAGATCGTTAACCATGTTGACAATCAAAAACAATCTACTTTTCAATCCCTTTATAGACAGTATCTTCAAAAAGGTATATCCATCCATTATAGCCGTTGGTTCGGGAGTTATAACGAGAATAAAGTCATCGGTGATCGTGTAAACGTTGTCCATCAACGAAGAGTAGCCGGCTCCCATATCTATGAGAATGTAATCCATTTCACTTCCAAACCTTTGAAATTCAGAAAAGAGCCTTTCTTTTTCTCCCATTTGAAAAGCGTATATATCATTTACATCATTCCCGCTACTCAAAAGCCAAAAACCGTATTTGGTTTTTTCGACTATTTCGTTCAAACTTATGCCACTGAAAAAATCTTTGAGAGTGTGTTCAAGATGTATTCCGCCAAGAACTTCTAGATTGGCAAATCCCACATCCATATCTATCACCAATACTTTTTTATTCATCTTCGACAAGGAGATCGCGACGTTCATGGTCACGAGGGATTTTCCCACTCCTCCCTTTCCAGAAGCAATGGTGATAAAGCGAGCGGTTTTCAGCTCATTTCTCAACGTTGCCGCCTGATCTGGAATCATTTGGTAAGGACCTCCTTAACTATCAGCGAAGATATGTCCAATTCATCGGCATACATGATGTCTTCTGGAACATTTTGACCATTTGTGACAAAACTCAAAGGTATTTTTGAAGTTCCCAAAGAAGCCATCACACCAAGAATTGAAGAAGTTTCATCTATCTTGGTAAGGATGATGTGAGTAGGTGCTATGGCCGAAAAACGCGAGATCACATCCTCCACGTCCGTTCTTTTTTTCGTTGCATCGATGGTGAGAAAAACGATCTCGGGCTTGATAGCCCGAACATATGCCGATATTTCACTGATTTTCATCTCGTTTTTCTGACTCCTACCAGCGGTATCCACCAACATCAAATTCTTTCCACTGTTAAAAGAAATCTCTTCGGCTTCTTGAGGGG
>WFSH01000030.1 GCA_015486145.1 Mesoaciditogaceae bacterium | reverse complement strand
TCATCCTGAGAAAATAGAGCCGGATTTGACGGAAAGAATAAAGAAGATGTATTTGACGCCGAGGATCATGAGGATGGAGATGGCGCTTGAAGCTTTTGTAACAGGTGATAGGAAAGTGCTCGAGGAGATTTTGTTTAGAGATCCGAGGACGAGATCAGAAGAACAGGTGAAGGAAGTTTTGGACGAGATAATGGCGCTTCCATTCAATTCTGAGATGAAAAAACATTACGGAGGTTAAGGTGGAACTTGATTCGATTTACGAAAAAGCGATAGAGTGGGGAATTCAAAGGGCAAAAAATGTTGGAACAATTGCGCTGGGGTTTCATTCGGTAATAGATGGGTTAGTTAGAGTGAGCCCCGAGAAATTTAATAACATTATGGATATAGAAATTTCGGAAAACTCAGATGTGCTACCAAAGTCCATAAAAACGAAGAAAGACTTTTTCAAAAGTCTGACATTTTCTTTTGCAAATGGCTCTGCACTTCAGCTTATGATCGATTCTGAAAACGTGTATCGATGGCTTTTGAAAAAATTTGGAACCGGAACTTTACGTTTGGGTGGCACTTCTGCCAACATGGCGAAAACTTTATCAAATTTCCCATTTCAAAAAATATTGATATACGCTTATCCTTTGACTAAAGAGTTGGCAAATCTCTTTCCAGATTCCAAAAATCTTTTTGTAGTTCATGAAGACGGATTGAGTCATCCACAAAATGTGCATGCGGAAGAAGGAATAAGAGCAATTCATTGGATTTTTGAATTCTCGCAATCACAAGAGTTAAGAATGGGAGATAATGTTTACGTTTGCCCGCGTTCAAACAGGTTTATAGCTTCATGGAATCCGGTTAACTCGAGACTCGAGATAAAAGAGCCATTTAAGTCTTACGTGCTCGATCATGCTGAAGAGATATCACATTTTTTGATTTCTGGTTTTCACATCATGCAAGACGTTTACCAGAATGGAGAAACGGTAGATGACAGGCTTTTAGAACTGAAAAAATTTATCAGAGAGATGAGAAAAAGAAACTCGCAAATCAAATTTCATATCGAATTTGCATCAATTAGAAGAGATCGCGTAAGACGTACCGTTGAAGAGAAATTGTTTGCCGAATTTGACAGTCTTGGTCTCAATGAAGTTGAACTGTCATGGATTGCGCGAGATCTTGGCTATGATGACAAATCAATACTTTCTTTGAATATCGAGAAAATCTCGGAATTTATATCGAAACTCATGAAGGGAAAATTGTCGAGAATACATTTCCACGCATTGGGCTTTTATCTGCTCGCTTTTGATGATTCAATTTACGATGTTGAATTACAGAAAAAGTCACTCGCTTTTGCGGCATTGGCAGCAGCTCAAAGGGCAAGCGATGGTGAAATGATCGTCGAAAGGTTGAAAAATATGCTCGATGTGCCAAACTCTGGGTATAAATTCAAGGAATGGAAGCATGAAAATACCCATTTTATTCTCTTTCCCACAAAGGTGATAAAAAATCCAAAGATAACAGTTGGTCTCGGCGATACTATTTCCTCATTGGGATTTGTGTTGGGATGATATGAGTGAGATTCCATATCAGGCTCGGAACGGCAATTTTTGATGTTTTGAAAAGTTCAAATTATTTCTAAGAAATGTTGAAGAAAAACGTCAAGAAGTCATAAAAGATGATAAAAAACAGATCAGATGAGAGGTGAGAGCAATTGAATTTTGAAGAACTCGAAATTTTAAAAGATGTAACTGGACAGCTTATAGACTTTACACTTAACTTGCGACAAAGCGGACACCCTGGTGGTTCTCGTTCTAAGATGCATATGCTTTGGGCCTTGCTTCTTTCGGGTAAAATGCGCTACGATCTACGCCATCCGGAAAACCCTTTCGGGGATAGGTTTATACTCAGTGCTGGACACACAGTGCCTTTAGTTTATGCTGTTTTAGCAATTATTGGAGAAGCGTTCAAAAAAAGATTTGATGAGACAAAAGATGAGAGATTCAAAATAGATCCTTCACGCATTGTTTTGTTAGAAGATCTTCTTAAATTCAGGCATCGTGGTGGGTTGCCTGGACACGCGGAATTTTCTGGAAAAACGCTTTTCTTGAAATTCAACACAGGTCCTTCCGGACATGGTTTGCCCCCATCGCTCGGAGAAGCATTCGCTCTCAAACATGCAGGATTGGGTGATGTAAAAGTTTGGGTGATTGAAGGCGAAGGTGGCTTAACGCCTGGTGCATCTCACGAGTCAAAAAATTCTGCATGGGGACTTGGCCTTGATAACCTATACTGGCTGATAGATTGGAATAACTACGGCATAGACGATAGGCCAACAAATTCTGTTGTATACGGAACACCTGAAGATTGGTTCAGATCTTACGGATGGAATGTCACAGGATGCGAAAATGGTCATGATTGGAAAGAAGTGAATG
>WFSH01000029.1 GCA_015486145.1 Mesoaciditogaceae bacterium | reverse complement strand
TTGCCAGAAATTCCAAAGTTTCAAGTCTCGCATACGCTTCTTTTACATTTTTCCCTACCACTGTTACTCCATGATTCTGAAGAATGAACACATCTTTTCTCCTTTTCAATTCCGACACAAAGGCATCTGCAAATTCTTGTGTACCAGGCATTTTATACGAAAGATAAGCGATATTTCTCAAAAGAAGTACCGCTTCGGGTAAAACATTGATCGGAATCTTTTCTCCACTTACGGCAAAAGCAGTGGCATAAGGTGGATGTGCATGAAAAATTGCATTCACATCTGGTCTTTCTTTGTATATCAAAAGATGCATCTTTCGCTCAGAAGAAGGCTCTTTTTCTCCCCCCAGTTTTTCATCATCAAGACTTATTCTCACAATATCTTTGGGCTTAAGAAAGTGTTTGACAGTGAAGGTGGGAGTTATGTAAATAGTGTTATCATTCGCTCTAACACTCATATTCCCGCCCGTTGATTCTGTGAGTCCTCTATCCCAACAAAGACGTGAGTAATCAACTAGCTCTTCAATGATATTCATAATTTCCTCCATTTCAAGAATTCTTTTTTGTTTTACACATTTTGAAAGCTGCGTCTATAAATATGATTAAGTTGATCATAAAATTTAGAACAAAACAAGTTTAGAACTTTATTTGGGGATTGTCAAATCGATTTATTACCAAAATAAGCTCAAAAAGTCGAATAAAAACTAATCACATTCAATTAGGGCATATATTCTAACAAAAGCAAGATTTTACTTTGAAATGCTCCCTATTTCTTTCGTGTATATCAAAAGATTTTCTATTTTCAGGTCAATTGTGATAAACTTATTTAGAAATATTTGTGAAAGGACTTGACAAAGTTGATCACAAAAAGACTTTTCAAAAGAGAAAGAATGAGTAAAATATTGGAGATAATAAATGAGAGAGGATTTGTTTCTTTAAAAGAATTACAAAGAATTTTGGGGGTTTCTGAAATAACTGTTAGACGAGATGTCAAAGAGTTGAATGAAAGAGCTTTAGCCCGAAAGGTTTATGGTGGAATAAAAAAAATAGATTCAGATCCACCGGAAGCTCAGTTTGCTGAAAGAAGAATGCACCATGCAAATGAAAAAACGTTGATCGCAAAACGATCTGTTGAACTCGTAGAAGATGGGGATACAATATTCATCGATGCATCATCGACAACTTTTGAATTTGCAAAATTGTGCAAAGAGAAACGAAACAATTTACACGTTGTCACCAACAGCCTCATTACGGCTTTGGAATTGATCAAAAATCCGACAAATGCGATTACGATTATAGGTGGCATGATCAGAAATGATAACATGTCCGTAGTTGGATTCACCGCGGAAAAGATGGTACAAGGATTAAACGTCGAAAAGGCTTTTGTTTCTTGCCGAGCCTTTGAACCTAATGAGGGAACATTTGAGACCAATCCTTCTGAAAGCATGATAAAGAGGGAAATGATCAAGAACTCAAACAAAACTTATTTATTAGTTGACTATTCAAAATTATTTAAAAGAGCGACATTTCTTACAATTCCAGTGAAAAGGATAAATGCCGTCTTAACAGATGACAAAGGATATGAATTGCTAAAAACATTGGCTTTGAATGTTAGACTCGTCGACGGCAAGACGAAATAAAAACGTGCTTATCAACGCTTAAGAATTAAATTGAGCTATAAACTCAAAGGATCTCTTCGAGATTGTGTGAGTAACTTATTTTGAATAACACATTCTTTGACATTTTAGTACCGCTTTACAAGCGGTGAGTGTAATCTTTTTGAAGCCTTGTCAAAACTGATTCGTTATTTTATTGAAATCTTTGACCATAGTGTCATCCTGAAAGTTCCGCAGGAACTATTCAGGATCTCCAAACAACTAACAAGGTGGATCGAGATTCTGAATCAAGTTCAGAATGACAAAAAAACAGAGCACGCTGCATACTAACATCCTGTTAGATTCGCTTTCTCGGCACATCCTGTGCCTCTCATCGCAGCTATCGCTTTGGTCGTGAAAGCAAGAATACATTGCACACTGTGCAATCTTGCTCTGTTCTTTCACACCTTGTATGGTGTCTTCATATGTTTTGACGAAGGCTTCAAGG
>WFSH01000028.1 GCA_015486145.1 Mesoaciditogaceae bacterium | reverse complement strand
GTAAAGATCAGTGCTATTTTCAAAGCGTTTTTTTGCATTTTTCCTCCGTGCTTGGATTTCCCATTTCTCTAAGGCTGAGAAGATTATAACAAATTGAAAAAGTGAATCGTGCACCGTTAACTTTTTTGTTTTTTATCGTGTAGGTTTTTATTTTGATGCAGCTCAGTTTTTTGGCATAATCAATTTTCCCCATGTTAAGAAAACTTATATTTCAAGACCAGATCTCGTTTTTTCTGTGTGGATATGATCTTCGTTTCCGTACGGGCACGGCATGCCGTGCCCGTACTTGCATTTCAAGACCCGACCCCTATTTTCCTGATGTTGTGTGTCCAATAAGGTAATTTCAACCGCGTATGAAGGCGTAGGTGAGCACGGCACCGATAATACCAAACGATCCACCCACGAGAAAAACTGAGGGAAGACCGAAGATATAGACAAAGATGCCCAAAACCACTGGCCCAGTTATTTGGCCAAGCGCCTGAAAAGATGCGAAGGAACCGGTTACTGCACCCATGCCGAGTTTGCGGCCGCGCTCCGTCCTTATGGCAATGACCGAACCTCTTGCCAAAGCGCTGAATCCACCCATAGAAAGAGAAAGAATGTAGAGCATGAGAACGTTTTTGTAAAAGATAAAGATCAGTACCATACTCACCGCGCTCAGAAGACTTCCAACAAGAACAAAGATCGCCTTGAATTGCGGATGTGAATCTCCGAGTTTTCCCATTGGGTACTGAAGAAGCGATCCGGAGACCATGTAAGCCGATAGCAAGAGCCCTATGTTGGTTTTACTCATGAACCCAACGACGAGAAGCGGAAGAAAAGTGTTAAACCCAAACCTGTAAAAAGATCGGAAGAGTATGTAGAACAGGACACCGAGCATCTTCGAATCTTTGATAATCTTTCGGATGGCTCTGGCGCTTTTTCGTTTTTCGGAGGCCTGAGATTTTATCTCCGGAACGAAAAAAATCACCATCAAAAGGGCGATCAGCGCCATTCCCCCCATCGCGTAAAATGGCATCGAGAAGGAGAAGACATCCGACAGGTACCCGCCTAGGAAAGGGCCAACGGCATTACCGATAAACAGAGAGATGATGAATAGGTTCATGTACTCTCCCTCTTTGCCCCGCGGAACTATGTCACCGATGTACGCTTGCGCCACAGGCGTTACCATCGCAGAGGCGAAGCCTTCTACAAAGCGTATTATGAAAAGCCATGCAACATTTGACGCGAGGGCGTAAGCGATCGAAAAGACGATGTAAAGTGAAAGCCCGATCACAAGGAGTTTTTTCTTTCCATAACTGTCGGATAGACTTCCAATGTATGGAGCGAAAAGCAGGCGGGAAAGCGCGAAAGCTGACGAAAGAAGGCCTATCACAAAGGCAGTCGCCCCAAGGCTTTTAGCGTAAAGCGGAAGAACTGGCATGATTATTCCGATGCCGAGCATGGCCGCAGTTGTTGCAACGAACAGTGAAAGAAAAACTGTCTTCTTCAAAGTATCACGCGCTCTTTCATATGCGTAAGGCACAAAAAAGCTCCACGTGTAAGAGCAATGCGCCTTACAATTTTTTGTGGGGAGAATAAGATGGAATTAGATTTTTTCTTCATTGCCGGTGATTTTGAGCTTGGAGATACGAACGTGCAACGTCAAAACCACTTTTTCTTTTTAAAGTAAACGATCATGAGAATTACCACGATCGCCATGATTATCAACACGATTGGATATCCGTACCGCCAGGTAAGTTCGGGCATGTATTTGAAATTCATTCCGTAAATGCCGGTTATGAAAGTTAGAGGTATGAAAATCGTGGCTATTATGGTGAGGACTTTCATGATTTGATTTGTTTTGTTGCTCACACTCGAAAGATAAATGTCAAGCATTCCAGAAATAGAATCTTTGAATGCCTCAGTTGTATCTATGACTTGAATGGTATGATCGTAGACATCTCTGAGATAAAAAAGCGTAGGTTTTGTTATCAACGGAGTTTCTTGTTTTTCCAAAGAAGCTATAACTTCTCGAAGTGGCCATACGGCTTTTTTTAAAAAGCCCACCTCTCTTTTGAGATGATGTATCACTTGAAGCGTATTTCGAGTGGGAGTTTTTACCAGCCTTTCTTGGAGTCCTTCTATGCTATCTTCGAATCTTTCAAGAATGGCAAAATAATTATCCACTATGGCATCCATCAGCGCATAAGCCAGATAATCAGCACCAAGACTCTTTATTTTACCCTTTGATGATCTTATTCTTTCTCTTACGTAGTCAAAAACGTCCCCTTCCTTTTCCTGAAAAGAAATAACAAAATTCTTTCCCAATATCAGACTCACCTGTTCATCAACAAGATTCTTTTTTGAATTCATGTAAAGCATTTTGAGAACTATAAAATCGTAGTCGTTGAAGTCTTCTATCTTTGGACGTTGGTTAGTGTTGACTATATCTTCCACAGTTAAAGGATGGAGATCGAAGAATTTCCCGATTTTTTCCACAATGCCCACATTATGAATCCCATCGATGTTTATCCATGTAACACCGCTTTTGTTCTTAAATGGAAGGCATTCTTCAACTTTATTGAGTTCTTTTTCAAGAAAATTTTTCTCATCGTAATTCATAACGGTTATTTTGACCTTTTTCGTTCTTTCTTTACCTATGTAAACCGGTGTTCCTGGCGGAAGACCTGTTTTTTGTGTTCTCCTTTTGGCTGGCATTCGTAAAAACCACCTTTTTCACATTTAAAGTCTCACGTGGACACATCATTTGTATACGACAAAATGCTTACACAAGCGTTTAGCGGCATTTCTGCAATCGAATTTATTGTAACATGTTTACCACTCTTTCTCGAGATTCCGCGTTGACTCTCAGCTATTGCTTCAGACATGAAAGTGGGAAAACATTCTCCACAGGAGAATCCCACTCAGAAAAAATCGGTTCTCTTCATTTTTGTGTGGGTAAAACATGACAATTCTCTATTCTGTCCTTGAGTTTGATCAAAGTCATTCAAAAACACCTTGTTATCAAATAAAAGAACAAGCACCCTTGAAGCCTTCGTCAAAACATATGAAGACGCCATACAAGATGTGAAAGAACAGAACTGAGAGGCACAGGACGTGCCGAGAAAGCGAATCTAACAG
>WFSH01000027.1 GCA_015486145.1 Mesoaciditogaceae bacterium | reverse complement strand
TATCCTTTATTTCCGTAAGAATCTATCGCTTCTGCGGTGAGAGCATTTGTTCCCACCTTAACAGTTTTCCAAACCAGTTTGTACGGTGGATAATAACTCGAACCAACCAAAGAACCGTTTACGTAAAAATTGACCACGCTTATGGGAGCATAAGATTTCACCACGGTGGCTACGAAAGTAACGTTTCCGCCAAGATAAGTCGATTTAGGTGTAACACTTACGGAAAGTTCTGGAAGCTGACTTGGATAGACGTAAAAATAAAAATCAGAAGTTGCAGCTCGTCCATAAATGTCTTCCGCATAGACTTTGAAAACATGAGTTCCCGTCGCGTTGGCAATCCATTTTATTTGGTATAAATTATTCGAAGACTTGGAAGGAGTTAAAGGCACATTGTCCACCCACGTTTTCACATTTATCAACGTTGCACTGTCTACTATGCTGGCTGCCAAAGATATTCTAGAAGATTCTTTTATCATGGATTGGAAAAATGGGTATATGAGTGGACCACCATTGTTTATTGGCTTCAAAAACACTTTTAGGGTTACAACCGTTGCCGACTCCACTTGATTTGAGTCGATGGCGTTGACTAAAATTGGCACGTTTCCAGCTTTTTGAGGAACCCACGATATCGAATAAATTCCGTGATCTCCCACCGTACATTCACCGATCATCTTTGAAGAGAGTAAGTTTATAAAAGTTACCTTTTCTATCTTTGCATTTGGTGCCGTAACTGTGGCGTAAACACTGATGATCTTTACATCCCCAACCGTGGCAACAGGGGTGAACGTTGCGAGTATCTGTGGGGGATAATTTTGGGGATTGAATTTGACGTTGAAAGTCTTTGTGGCAAAGGCTTCTTCTCCAAGTTTATCTTTGGCATAAACTTTTATCGTATGTGCACCGTCGGAAGGTATGAACGTATATTTTATCGTGTTTGTTGATGAAGAGCACACTTTAACGTTATCCACAAAAAGATCCATTTTCTCAATTGGCGCGTAAGAATCGTAAGCAATGGCACTTACGGTTAATCTATTTCCATGAACGGGACTTTGAGGATTGATCCCCAATATGACACTTAAATCTCCAGTCTGCGGAGAAATTGGCAAATATTTTGTCTCTTCATTGTACCAACCTTTAAGCGTATCAACGAGCTTAACTTTCACGATATGGTATCCTGCCGCAACGTTCCACGTCGCGATGAAAGTGCTGGTTGATATATTCAAGACGTTTAACTGTTTTCCGTCGACGGATATTATCGCGTAAAATCCGTTTGGATCAGCTCCCGTTACTTTGAAAACTACATTTTGATCTTTCAAAGAGGGATTTTGAGGACTCCAGGTGAAAGAACGAATTACGGGTAAGGGATAATTCGACACCTCAACATTCATTTGAGTTGACGAAGTTGTTCCCATTTTGTTGGACACGGATAACTTGATTTTATGTTGTCCAGGAACTGCGGTCCAAGTTGCCAAAAATTCCCCCGGGCTCTTTTCAACAGCATTCAAAGGATTCGAATCTATCTGAAATATTGGATTCGACAATCCCACAATTGATGTGGCGTAAGCTGTAAAAGTTACACGGTCTCCTCCCTTGGGCTGAGATGGAACCCAAGTGATTTTTTCTATTTTAGGAGGTTTTGGCTGATTAACGATTAAGAGCTTAGTTGCCGAAACGCTGTGTCCGTAATCATCTTTTACAACGGCAAAAAAGGTGTGATTTCCCTTTACCGCAGTCCACGTTGCTGTAAAAATATCTCCGGACTGTATTCCAGCTATATTTGAGTTGTTATCTATTTTGAGAGTGGTTTTAATGGTCGAGTAGTTGTCACTTGACTCAACTTTGATAGATACAAGTTGCCCCGCCACTGGATTGGACGGAGAAAATATAAACACAGGGGTAGATGGTGTTGGAATGTTAAAACATCCAGACAGCAACATCATAAAACTCAATAAAATAATGGCAAAAATGAGGAATCTTTTTTTCAACCTTGATCACCTCTTCATATTATAATTCAACCACAAGCATATCCGTTCCTTGACGGAGAAAAAGTGGTTCTTTCCGAGATTGTGAATCAAACTATTCAACTCTCACCCTCAAAGTAAATCCGTCTCTTCGAGATTGTGTGGGTAACACTTCTTGAATAACGACATGCTTTAACATTTTAGTACCACTTTACAAGCGGTGAGTGTAATTTTTTTGAAGTCTTGTCAAAACTGATTCAGGGGTGGTAAAAACGAAAAAACAAGTTCAAAGTATGCTAAGACATTCATTCTTGAATACTTCACTTGTCAACACATCTTGTGCCTCTCTTCGCAGCTATCGCCTTGGTCATGAAAATGGTCATTCCGGCCACCGAGCCGGAATCTCGTTTTGAAGAAATCCAAGAAAGAGGTTATTGTGCCAGTTGTGGTACAATAGTTTTCATTAAATGTTTCAAATTCTTTAATTGACTTAACTACGTGCTGAGGAGTATACTACTCACGCGGTTGGAGGTGTAAGTATGTTTGAAAGCCTTCAAGAAAGATTATCAGAAGCGTTCAAATTGTTGAAAGGCAAAGGAAAGATTACCGAAAATAACGTTAGACAAGCTCTACGGCAGGTAAAAATGTCGCTTCTTTCCGCTGACGTTAATTACAAAGTTGTCAAAGAATTTATGGATAGGGTAACTTCTAAAGCTTTGGGAGAAAAGGTTATAAAAAGTATTACGCCAGATCAACAGTTTGTAAAGATCGTGAACGATGAGCTCGTTGAGCTTCTTGGTGGCAGAGAGCACGAGCTCAATTTAAAGTCACGTCCCGCAGTTTTACTCATGGTAGGGCTTCAAGGTAGTGGGAAAACGACTGTAGCTGCAAAACTGGCTCTTTGGCTGAAGAAAAAAAACGGAAGGAATCCTTTACTCGTTGCTGGTGATATTTACAGACCAGCGGCCATAGAACAGTTGGAAATATTGGGAAAAAGCATCGACGTGCCAGTTTTGTCGGAGACAAAAAAGATCCTTATAAAATTACCAAAAACTCTTTGAATTTTGCCATCACAAAAGGCAACGATGTGGTTATAATAGACACAGCTGGTCGTCTTCAAATAGATGAAAAAATGATGGACGAAGTCGAAAAAATCTCTGAAATGACGAAGCCCGATGAAATTTTGATGGTGCTTGATTCCATGGCAGGACAGGATGTCGTGAACGCTGCGGTAGAATTCGACAAGCGTTTAAGTGTTACAGGTTTTGTCGTCACAAAGCTTGATGGAGATTCTCGCGGAGGCGTTGCACTTTCCGCAAAGTATGTAACGGGCAAGCCCATTAAGTTCGTCGGTGTCGGTGAAAAACTTGACCAATTGGATGTGTTTTATCCAGATAGGATGGCCTCGAGAATACTCGGAATGGGTGACGTTGTTTCCCTTGTTGAAAAAGTTCAAGAAAACATTGACAAGAAAAAGATTGAAGAGATGGAAAAACGCCTCAGAAAAGCTCAATTTACCTTTAATGATTTTCAAGAGCAACTTAGACAAGTGAAAAAAATGGGATCGTTATCTTCAATGCTTGAAATGATTCCCGGAGTCCCAAAAATGAAGAACGTTAAGATTGACGAAGCTCAACTCACGCACGTCGAAGCGATAATCAACTCCATGACAAAAAAAGAGCGTTCCAATCCAGGAATTATAAATTTTTCCCGAAAAAAGAGGATCGCTGCCGGAAGTGGCAGATCCCTTTCAGAAGTGAACAAACTGATGAAAAATTATGAGAATATGAAAAAAATGATAAAACAATTCGGAAAGTTAGAAAAACGAGGAAAATTGGGTAAATTTCCATTCCAATTTAAATGAAGAAAAGTATAATGGAGGTGTTGTGAAAAGTTATGGTGAAAATTAGACTTACTCGTATGGGAAAGAGAGGACAGCCTTTTTACAGAATCATAGTCGTTGATTCGAGAAAAGCCAGAGATGGTGCTTACATTGAATCATTGGGTTATTACAATCCCATGAAAAAGCCTTATGAATTGACTGTAAGCAATGAGAGAGCACTTTACTGGTTGGAGCATGGTGCTCAACCAACAGATACGGTAAGATCACTTCTTTCGAAAAAGGGAATAATGAAAGAACTTCACGAAAGGAAGTACGCGAAGAGCGGGGAGTGATGGGATTGGATTTGAAAGAGCCCTTGGAATTTTTAGTCACTTCTGTTTGCAAGGAGCCAGATATAGTTAAGATCGGTGAAAAGATCGATGGGGCAAAGATGGTTTACGAAATATTCGCAACTGACAGTGATGTGGGACAAATAATAGGAAAATCCGGAAGAACTATAAAATCTATTGATTTGATTTTAAGGTCTTTGAAAAAAGGGAAGGGAGAATTTGAGCTGAAGGTGGTTCGATAATGAAAAGCAGGCTTGTAGAGATAGGAAAGATTTTCACGACGTTTGGCCTTAAAGGACGTGTGAAAGTTTATCCTTATTCAGATGCTCAAATCTTCGAATCTTTTAAAGGTAAAGCAATATGGATAGATGATGAGCAGGCGCATATCGAGGTAAAAATGAAAGATGTAAAACCTGCAAATAAAAAAAACTATTTGGTTGAATTAGAGGGTTTTGACACGATAGAAAAGTCCAAAAGAATCGTTGGAAAAACTATATGTATTGAGGAAAAAGAGCTTCCACCGGTGAGAAATGATGAATATTATTTTTTTCAAGTGATCGGTATGGAGGTTTATGATGAGTCGAACAATCTTATAGGTGTGGTTGAAGATGTGATTCAAACGGGTGCTAACGACGTTTTTGTGGTAGAGTCAAACGCCTTCAGAGAAAAAGCTCAGATAATTCCTCTCAAAAATTTCGATTCAAGACATCAATCCCAAAGTGAAGAGATTTTGATTCCATCTGTGAAAGATTATGTCTTAAAGATGGATCTTAAAAATTCTCGCATGACCGTGAGAAGGATGGAGTGGTATTGATTGAAAATCGAGGTTGTTACGACCCTTCCTGAACTTTTCGAACCTTTTACAAAGTTTGGGATTGTTGGTCGAGCAATCCAAAATGGGAAAGTGGATTTTAGCGTTTTGAATCTCAGAAATTATACGCACGACGCTCATCGTACCACCGACGATTATTCCTATGGGACGGGCGTGGGCATGGTTATGAAGCCCGAGCCTGTTTTTGAAATGCTTGATAACTATCTTTCAAGACATTCTCGTCCGTGGGTTGTTTACACTTCGCCACAAGGTGAAGTTTTTGATCAGAGAAAGGCCATCGAACTTTCAAAACACAAAGATCTGATGTTCATATGTGGAAGGTACGAGGGAATGGACGAGAGGATCATGACCATCGTCGATGAGGAACTGTCCATAGGAGACTTTGTTGTGAGTGGAGGAGAAACAGTTGCTATGGTTTTTATTGAAGCGGTGGCAAGAGTCATTCCAGGTGTTGTTGGGAAATACGAATCTGTTGAAGATGATTCCTTTTACAACGATCTCTTAGATTATGGTCATTACACGCGTCCTTCAGAATATAGAGGGATGACAGTTCCTGAAATTTTAAGAAGTGGCGATCACGCCAAGATAGGAAAGTACCTTTTAAAAGATGCGTTGCGCAGGACCATGTTCAAGAGACCGGATCTTTTTCTTAAACACGAACTCAGTGTTGAAGAAAAAGCAGCACTGATCGATTTATTTATGGAGATGCACAAAAAATGCTGAACAATATATACGTTGCCGTCTTACATTATCCCATGATTGGAAAAGACGGAAAGATAGTGACAACCGCGGTTGCCAACATGGATGTTCACGACATCGCTCGAACTTGTAGAACGTACAACGTAAAACGCTACTACATCGTTAACAACCTTCCCATGCAAAGGCAAATCGTGACGAGAGTTTTAAACTATTGGAGAAATGGATTTGGACGTGAATACAATCCTTCGCGTGCTGAAGCTCTTGAGGTGGTAAAGCTCGTTTCGTATTACGAAGATCTGGTGGAAGATATTGCAAATGAGAATGGTGTTTTGCCGTTAAAAGTTTTTACCTCTGCGAAAACGAGAGAAAACACGATTTCGTATGAGAAGATGAGAAAAGTGATTTTGAGTGAGGAGCGACCACTGCTCATTCTTTTTGGAACCGGTCGTGGAATGCCACTCGAAATTTCTGAAACTTGTGATTTTTCACTTGAGCCAATAAGGGCCAAATCTGATTTTAATCATCTTTCCGTTAGATCGGCAGTTGCGATAACGCTGGATCGAATTATTGGAGAAGATATTTATCAAGGAGGGAAATAAGATGGACCAATTGATCAGAGCCGTTGAGATGCCTTACAAAAAAGAACGGCCAAAGTTAGCTATAGGCGATTTGATTAGAGTAACAACAGCTGTTGTGGAAGGAGGCAAAGAAAGAGAGCAGATTTTTGAGGGTACTCTTATTGCTTTATCTGGATCGGCAGGTGGAAGAACCTTTACGGTTAGAAAAATATCTCACAACGGTGTCGGAGTTGAAAAAATTTTCCCCTTTAACTGTCCAACCGTGAAAGATATAAAAGTCGTTAGGCACGGAAAAGTGAGAAGAGCTAAACTTTACTACGTTAGGGCACTGAAAGGTAAAAAAGCCCGGATTAAGGAAAAACGTGAAACCAAAAAATAAGAAAACAAAAAGTGTGGCTTATGAGAAAGCAAAACACGAAGCTTGGGAATGGGCAAAAGCTTTTGTGGTTGCTTTCTTAATTGCGATTGCAATAAAACTCTTTGTACTTGATACCATGGTTGTTCCAACTGGTTCGATGCTTC
This sequence comes from Mesoaciditogaceae bacterium, assembly GCA_015486145.1. Lineage (GTDB taxonomy): Bacteria > Thermotogota > Thermotogae > Mesoaciditogales > Mesoaciditogaceae > WFSH01. The sequence continues at coordinate 1,146 of WFSH01000027.1, read as the reverse complement.
CCACAATACAGATCAACGAAAGACTTTTCGTTGACAAGATCACGTGGCAGTATCAAAAGCCAGCTATAGGGGAAATAGTGGTGTTTTGGACGCCGTTTGTAGACAAGTCAGCTCTTAAGATGCTGGGACCATTTGACAAGTTGATGGATGCGCTAAGTCCAGCCAAATTTCACGGTCATGTGAAATACGTCAAAAGGTTGATAGCCACTGGGGGAGATACGGTACAGTTGGTACCGGCACGTGGTCATCCTTACATGTATCATGTTGAGATCAACGGCAAGATTCCTGAAGCTTTAAAGAACAGGTTGTATTCCAAACAAGGTATATTTGCAGATCCCAAGTTCTATGATAAATTGGCACATCCAGAGAAATATGTTTACGATCCAAATTATCAATTGCTCCTTTACTTCAACCGAGATACAGATTACACTCAATATTACGACCGTTCAGTCTCCAAATGGGGAAAGTACGTTTCTGTGAATGCGTCTGGAAATGTTATCATCCACGTCCCAAAAGGGTATTTCTTTGCGATGGGTGATAACACGACAAATTCCTTTGATAGCAGATATTGGGGTTTCGTTCCAGATGAAAACATGGTTGGAGCACCATTTTTGGTGATATGGCCTTTAAACAGGTTTGGAGTTGTGAAGCGTTGAGAACTTGGACGGTGATAATTTGTTAACATCTTATCATGTTCATTGAAAACAAATGAGGGGGAAGTGTTGTGGAGATTTGGTATCCATCTCATATTGAGAAAGCCAAGAAGGCTATAAAGTCTTTGGTAAAAACCGTTGGAGGCGTGGTGGAGGTTGTTGATGCGAGAGCTCCAATGGCTACTCGTCCGATGGATATAGAACCCTATTTCAGCGGTAAAGTGAAAATGATCTTTTTGAATAAAACCGATCTTGCCGATCCTCAGATAACGAACATGTGGATAGAGGCATTTTCTAAAGATAACATAATCGTGTTTTCGGGCTCCCTAAAAGAAATGAGAAATGCGAGAAAGTTATTTGACCCTTTTCGAGGCTCACGTGAGATTAACATCGCTATCGTGGGTATGCCCAATGTTGGAAAGTCAACCTTGGTTAACATGATTAAGCGTAGAAGGTCGGCTTCCATCGGTGATAGGCCCGGTGTTACACGGGC
>WFSH01000026.1 GCA_015486145.1 Mesoaciditogaceae bacterium | reverse complement strand
GACCTTAACGTCATCCTGAAAGTTCCGAAGGAACTATTCAGGACCTCCAAGCAACTAACAAGGTGGATCGAGATTCTGAATCAAGTTCAGAATGACAAAAAAACAGAGCACGCTGCATACTAACATCCTGTTAGATTCGCTTTCTCGGCACGTCCTGTGCCTCTCTTCGCAGCTATCGCTTTGGTCGTGAAAGCAAGAATACATTGCACACTGTGCAATCTTGCTCTCTGTTCTTTCACATCTTGTATGGCGTCTTCATATGTTTTGACGAAGGCTTCAAGGGGTGGTAAAAACAAAAAAACAAGATCAAAGTATGCTAAGACATTCATTATTGAATACTTCACTTTTTCAACACATCTCATGCCTCTCTTCGCAGCTATCACTTTAGTCGTGTAAGTGAAAGAGACATCCCTCTTGGCTTTTGTCTTGGTTATGAAAATGGTCATTCCGGCCGCCGAGCCGGAATCTCGTTTTGAGGGTGCCTGTTCTTTTACTTGATAACAAGGTGTTTTTGAATGACTTTATTCAAACTTACAAGAACAGAATAGAGATTTGTCATGTTTTATCCACACAAAAATGAAGAGAATCATTTTTTCTGGAGAGCGGTACATTAGTTTTGGAATTCGTTAGCATTCGTCGAACATTTTGAAGTATAATAGATGTAAGAGGTGGGAAAAATGTGTAGGATGGTTGCATTCGCTTCCAAGCAATTGTTGAACGTCGATCCTTACTTTCAAGCTTTAAAAGAACAGGCTCAGCATGGGAAAAATTCTCCTCACAAAGATGGGTGGGGAGTTGCCCTTTACGGTGAAAATGACTTTACGTTGAAAAAAAGTGAGGATTTTATTTGGCACGTCACAGAATTATCTGTACAAGCGCGCATGGCTGTGCTTCACGCCAGAAAATCGTCTTCCACAGGTGCTTCTGTTTTTTTCTCTCACCCTTTCGTGTACGATTTTCGTGAAAAAATATGGGCCTTTGCGCATAACGGCATCATTAAGGGATTGCCAACCCTTTCCAACGGCGAAATAGACACGCAAGTTTACTGTAGAATCTTTATCGATGAGCTTAGAAATATTGATCCAATTGAAGCCATGAGAAGAACCGTGGAGAAAATTCGAACTGAAGGGTTTGAATACACTTCTCTCAACGCTTTTGTGGCAAATGGTTCACAGCTCTGCGCTTTCAGAATCACATCAAAAGAGCAGGATACATATCACACGATATTTTACAAACGTTCTCCCGATACAGTTGTGATCTCTACCGAACAATTTGGAAACGGTTGGGCCGAATTAGAAAATGAAAGCTATATCATCACAGATATAACCAACCATGAAATGAAAGTTGAGGTTGGGAAAATTTTTTAAAATTCAATTTTAAGAGGTGATTTCGTGAAAAATTTTTTGTCCGTTCTTCTCATATCGATTTTAGCCGTTTCCGCCACATTTGCTTATTCACTTGATAAAATTTTGCTCAAGAATTTTAACACCGTCATGACATTGGCAAAATACGAAAACAAAGATGCGATAATCGTTTTTTCTGATCCCACGTGTTTTTATTGTAAATTGTTGAAAAGTAATACCCTTACGAATAAAACGGTTCAACAGTTACTCATCAACAACTTCATAATCGGAGAGATATATCCAACCGATGAAAAGGCGACTTTTAACGGTAAAACTTATTCTTATAGGGAACTTTTTTCTGGATTTGGCGTGCGTGGAACGCCAACGTTGGTTTTCTTTCAATCCAACGAGAAACCCATAACGTTTTTACCTGGTTATGCACCTCCATCTGATTTTCAAATGATTCTGAGATACATCGCAGAAAAAGAGTATTTGCGTAAGGTGAGTTTTAAGAAATTTGCACAGACGCCCAACACTTTTATTGGAACACCGACGATGTTGGAGATATCTTTGAAGATGGCGGAATACATCTTAGCGCACGATCCGATGTCGATTAAAATTGAGAAAATGCCAAACAAGAATTCAGATCGTTTTATGAAATACGTTGTGGAAGCAAAAAATGCCACATCCACAGCGAACAAAATGATAAAGGCGGGATTTTACAACGTCTTCGTCGTGAGATGAAAGACTTTTGACGGGATACGTCAAACCAGATATCGATGAACTAAAAGTAAAAGACTTGAAACTTTACAACGCTTATTACTGTGGAATATGTACGGCCTTATCTAAAAAGTACGGGCCACTTTCTCGAATTTTTTTGAGTTACGACGCAACTTTTATGGCAATTCTTTCCGATGCCTTTTCGAACGGAGAGAGAAAATTTGGTGAGTCTCGTTGTCCTCTTCCTCCATTCCGGAAAAAACGTGTCGTCAGGCGAAATCACTCCATAGATTTTGGCGTTGAGATTTCGCATTTGAGTACACGTCTGAAGATAGATGATACCAGACGAGACTCGAAATTTCTCAGACGAATGTTTGCAATTTTAGCCATCCCCATTTTTGGAAAGGTCGATATTTCTTTTATAAAAGTCGTAAAACCCTTGATAAACAAAATGATTTTCCTCGAATTGACAGAGTCTGCCAATCCAGACGAGGTGTCCGACGCTTTTGGTGAAGTCATGGTGGCTTTGATAAGAAATGTGCAGAGTTTACAAAGAGCAAAGTTTTTCCTTTATCTAATCGGAAAATGGGTTTATCTCATAGATGCACTTGATGACATTTCGAAAGACATCACAAGAGGTGTTTACAATCCATATTTTTTCAAATACAAAGAGTTTTTCTCTGGGAGCAATCCGGAAGATTTTACCAAATTTGTCAAGAAACATGAAGAATTTTCCCTGAAATTTCTCATACATAGAATCCAAGAAGAATTTACGAACATTGAAAAAGACATGAAGAGAAATTCTCAGTTGGTAAAAAATGTGGTCTTTTATGGAATACCAAAGACAACTTCAAAGATCTTGGAACATTCATGATTTGAAGGTTCTCTTCATTTTTGTGTGGGTAAAACATGACAATTTCTTATTCTGTCCTTGAGTTTGATCAAAGTCATTCAAAAACACCTTGTTATCAAGTAAAAGAACAAACACCCTTGAAGCCTTCGTCAAAACATATGAAGACGCCATACAAGATGTGAAAGAACAGAGAGCAAGATTGCACAGTGTGCAATGTATTCTTGCTTTCACGACCAAAGCGATAGCTGCGAAGGAGGCACAGGATGTGCCGAGAAAGCGAATCTAACAGGATGTTAGTATGCAGCGTGCTCTGTTTTTTTGTCATTCTGAACTTGATTCAGAATCTCGATCCACCTTGTTAGTTGCTTGGAGGTCCTGAATAGTTCCTTCGGAACTTTCAGGATGACGTTAAGGTC
>WFSH01000025.1 GCA_015486145.1 Mesoaciditogaceae bacterium | reverse complement strand
CTCATTAGTGTAGAATCTTTTGCTTTAGTGTCATCCTGAACTTGATTCAGGATCTCTTCAAAACGAGATTCCGGCTCGGTGGCCGGAATGACCATTTTCACGACCAAAGCGATAGCTGCGATGAGAGGCACAGGACGTGCCGAGAAAGCGAATCTAACAGGATGTTAGTATGCAGCGTGCTCTGTTATGAGCATCTTGTATGGAACAAACGTCTGAATCAGTTTTGACAAGGCTTCAAAAGATTACACTTGCTGCTTGAAAAGCGGTGCTAAAATGTCAAAGAATGCAGTTATTCGAAATATGTTACCAACACTATTGTGAAGAGGTCCAAGAGATCCATTGTAGGGACTCAGGGAGGGAATTGTTTTGAAATTCGACTTTGGTGATGACTTTTTGTGGGGAGTGTCAACAGCGGCCCATCAAACCGAGGGTAACAACACGAACAGTGATTGGTGGAAATTTGAAACGGAAGGGAAAGTTAAAGGTGGAGAACGCTCTGGAATGGCTTGCAATTCGTACGAATTGTATCGACAAGACATCGATCTTGCAAAAAAGTTAAACGTCAACGCGTTTAGATTCTCGGTAGAATGGGCAAAGATCGAGCCGGAAGAAGGGAAATTTGATCAGGACGTCTTGAGCCATTACGCAGATGAAGTGAGTTACATGAGGAAAAGAGGAATTGAACCCATGGTAACTCTTCATCATTTTACAAACCCAATTTGGCTTGTGGAAAAAGGGGGATGGGAATCAAAAAAATCCATAGCATTCTTTCTCAGATACGTGCAAAAAGTAGTGGAGACCATAGGTGATGTTAAATACTTCATAACGATCAACGAACCAAACGTGTACGTCCTCTTTGGATATTTAAGTGGATATTGGCCACCCGAAATTAAAGATCGTAAAAAAGCAAAAAGAGTTCTCGCGAACATGGCACTTGCTCATTCCAAAACGTACGATCTCATACATTCCAAAGTACCAGATGCAAAGGTGTCAACAGCTATGAACATGGCAAGTTTTAGGCCGAAGACGCCAATTCCATTGGATTTTCTCTTGACAAAAATCGTTAATTATCAGTACAATTTTGCTTTTCTCGACGCCGTTTTTTTTGGAAAAATCCATTCACCAGTTGGTAAAATATCCCTTCCAAAAGGGAAAAAACTCGATTTCATAGGAATAAATTACTACACTCGTTTTTTGGTGCACTTTGGCCTCACCCCTAAAATCTCATCTGGCAATCTGCCGAAAACTGATATGGGTTACGAGTTGTATCCTCAAGGTATCAAGGATATCATAAAAAATGTGTGGAAAAGGTACAAAACTCCCATAATCGTTACAGAAAATGGCGTGGCAGATGAAGAAGATAAAGTGAGGATCAAATATATTCTGAAAATACTCGAATCTTTAAGTATAAGCGTTTCTGAAGGCGTAAAGCTCAAGGGGTATTTTCACTGGTCTCTGATGGATAATTTTGAATGGGCCGAGGGGTTCAAACCGCGTTTCGGGTTGTACAGCACGAATTTCAAAACTTTTGAGAGAACGTTGAGAAAGAGTGGAGAATTTTATTCAAAAGTGTGCTCAGGCCAACTTTGAGAAAAACGCGCCAGGGTTAAAGGCGCGCTTTTCTCAAGAACATTTAAAAGAATGGTTATCCTTTTCGGGGGATGTCACCAAAGTTCGGTTTGAGCGGCGGATTCTTTTCGATTTCCTTGAGAATCTCTTCAATTGCTCTGTCCAATTGTGGATCTTTTCCGATTGCATAATCTTTGGGTGTTATATCCACTTCAATGTCTGGATCCGTTCCATAATTCTCAACGCCCCATCCAACATCTTTGAACCAGAAAGAGAATTCTGGCTGCGTCGTTATCGTTCCATCCACCAACCAATTTCTGGGCCATATTCCAATGACACCGCCCCATGTACGGCGACCAATGAGTTTTCCAAGTTTCATCAATTTGAAAGAGTGACTGAAAATATCTCCATCCGATCCGGCATGTTCATTTGTCAAAGCGACTACAGCACCGTAAGGTGATTCTGTGGGATAAGGTTGAGCTCCCATCCATCTTGTCAGATCGTATCCAATGCGTTTTCTGGCGAGTTTTTCGAGTATGAGTTGTGAGACGGATCCTCCCCTGTTAAATCTGACATCCACGATCAATCCCTCGTGATCCAATTCAGCGAGAAAGTACCGGTGAAATTCCGCATAGCCCTCTGCCACCATATCGGGGATGTGAATGTAACCGACTCTTCCTTTGGTGTTGTTGTGAACATATTCTCTGTTTTTCTCAACCCATTCTCTGTATCTCATCTTCATTTCGTTTGCCACCGTTTTGACGGAAACTGTTCGTGGAGAATTTAAGTCTTTTGCCACTGTGAGTTGAACTTCCTGACCGGCCAAATTCACGAGCGCTTTTTCTGGAGAAAAGTTCTTGTCAAGTTTTCGACCGTTTATAGCTAAAAGGTACATTCCCTCTTCCACATTAATACCTAAGCTTTTCAAAGGAGGAGCGTACTTGTCATCCCAAACATCACCGTTTACTATGTGCGTTACAACATAAGTATCGTGATCGGAATCGTAGGTGAAGTCGGCTCCCAAAAACCCAATTTTATATTCGGGCTTTGTTCTGTAATCTCCTCCCAATTCGTAAGCATGAGACGTTCCAAGCTCACCTTGAAGTTCCCATAAGAGATCCGAAAATTCACTTCTTGAGGCGACACGATCCACGAGTGGATAGTATTTATCAAAAATTTTCCTCCAATCAATACCTGCCATGTCTTCAACCCAGTAATAATCTCTTTGCAATCTCCAAGCTTCTCTGAACATCTGACGCCATTCACTCAATGGGTCAACTGAAACCTTCACACGTGAAAGTGCAATCCATCCAGTTTTTCTGGAAGGTTTATCTTCATTTGGCAGTTCTTTGGGATTGCTCTTTGTTTCGATCACACGTAGGCGATTTCCCACTCTAACCGCCACAAATTTTCCATCTCCCGATAGCTTAAAGTTCGTGATGCCATCTAAGAATGTGGTTTCTTCTCGTTTTTTGAAATCGAAGATCTTCAAAGAGGCCTTTGCCGGTGGTTCCTTTGCAAGCCAATCCAAATCTTTCATTCCCTCTACCGGGTAAACGGTGTAAAAAATCTGGTGATCGTTTGCAGCTATGGATGTGTATATACCCTCACTCACAGGAAACGGGATGAGCCTTTCTTTTATATCTTCAAAGTCTATTTTTACTTTTAATTCTTTTTCTTTCTGATCAGTTTTTTCAAGGTCATCATCTTGGGAAGTAAACGGATTTTTTAGATCTTTTCTCAAGGTAATGAGGTAAGGCTTCATCCCCTTCGGGAACCCAAAATCAAACTGCATGTTATCATAAACCGGATCAAAAATTCTGTGTGATAGGAAGTAAAGATATCTACCCTTTGGGTCGAAGGTTGGGAAAACATCTCGAAGTACGGGTTTGGTGATTTCATAAAAATCACCAGAGTGTGTATCGTAAATTTTTATCACGCTTAAGAGTCGGCTCACATTCATAGAATATGCAATCCATCTTCCATCGGGCGACCAGCTGAATCCTCTTACAACATCATGTTTGTTTTCATCGATCTTTTTGAGTTCTCCACTTTTTAGATTTATCCATATCAATTCGTTTCTGTGGTTGGAAAGAATTACCTCATCACTTTTGGGAGATACCTTCATTTCATAAGGCCTTCCCATATTCAATCCTAAAAGTTTTATCGGCTCTTTGACTCCGTCGATCCAATGTATTTCAAGGTGCTCTTCTCCTCCTTCATCGCTGACAAGCACCACACGCTTTTTGTCGTTCAACCAGCGAGTTAATCTATGTCTCACGTTGCTGTCAGAGCGTTGTCTTATAACCGCTCCTTCCCAATTGGAAAATGTGAAAGATCCACCGCGAACAACCGTGGCGAGCATTTTTCCATCTTGTGAGAGTGCGTAATCTTCAAAATATTTTTCGGCATCCACAAACTTTCTGCTGCGTTGGATTGCGGGACTGTGATACACGATCTGAATTTTGAAATTTTTCTCCTCTTGCGGATCAAAAACGTAAATATCAGCTCCCGCGTGATAAACGATGCGATGACCATCAGTGGAGGCGTTCCTGACGTAAAAGTCTTCGTGGTTGGTGTGCTTTTTCAGGTTTTTTCCATTTGGAAGACAAGAATATATGTTCCCCACTCCCTCATGGTCTGAAACAAAGTATATTCTTTCATCTATCCACATGGGGTTGGCAAGATTTCCCCTCAAATTGATGAGTTTTCTAAAATCACCGTTTCCGCTTTCATCTATCCATATCTCTCCTGCAGTTCCTCCTCTGTAACGTTTCCATCTTGCTGGATCCCCCGTGTTTCTGCCTATAACCACGCCCTTTTCTCCAAAACTAACGTTTCTCGCTAGCCCAAAAGGAAGTTTTTTCGGTGCACTTCCATTCAGATCAACCGTGTAGAGCTCAAAAGCTCTAACAAATGGTTGATGGTAGTTTGTTGCGAAAACTATCTCTGTTCCATGCCAACCAACAACCACAAGATCGCTACCGAGATAGGTGAGCCTTTTTGCCACACCCCCAACAGATGGCATAACGTAGACTTCAGAATGACCTTCTTCACGTCCAACAAAAGCCAGCCATTTGCCACAAGGTGAGAAAAAAGGGTTCGTAACTTCTCCCAGGTTGGCCGTGAGCCTTTGTGCTACCCCGTCGTTGATCTTTGTTACCCACAAATCATCTTCAGCGACGAATACCACGTTATCTTTGTAAATCGTTGGGTATCGATAGTAGCCTTCAAACTGATCCACCATGATCATTTCCTCCTTCTTGAATTTGAAAAAATAGATTCTCTTCGCGATCGTGTGGATAGCATTTTTCAAATAGCGATATTCTTTGACATTTTAGCACCGCTTTACAAATGATCACTGTATATTTTACCCACACAAAAATGAAGAGAGCCCTAAAATTGCATTATTTGGACGATTTTAAGAAATTCTCCACCGTATCAATGACAAAATTCAAAGACTCTTTTGTAACATCTTTGTTGGTGACGAATCTGTATTCTCCAGCCTCTGGGGGATTAATTTTTATTCCATTTTTAAACATGTAAGAAATAAAGGCCTTGGTGTTTATCTCTTTTTTGAATTTAAAGAAAACCATATTTATTTGCAATCTTTCTCTCATCACTTCTATTTCTTCAAATTTATCAAGCATGTCAGCAAGAAATTTGGCGTTTTCATGATCTTCACACAATCTTTCCACCATCTCTTCGAGTGCAACGATACCCGCAGCAGCTATAACGCCGGCTTGGCGCATTCCTCCTCCCATGAGTTTTCTTCCCTTTCGAGCTTTTTCAATGAATTCTTTTGTGCCGGCCAACATGGACCCTATTGGTGCCGCAAGTCCCTTCGAAAGGCAAAACATCACACTATCTGCGCATGCCGCTATCTCTTTGGCATCCAACTTCATTGTACAAGCCGCGTTGAAAATTCGCGCTCCGTCAAGATGAACAGGTATCTTATGATCGTGCGCAATTTGTGAGATTTTCTTCATGGTTTTTAAGTCTATGACGGTTCCCATTCCACTTGGGTTTTCGAGGCAGATCAAGGCTGTTGGGGGATAATGGATGTCATTTTCTCTTATCAAAGATTCAATTTCTTTCGGATTGGGAATCCCGTTGTGAGATTCATAAGTGCGTAATTGCACGCCAGCTATTACTGCCGAAGCCCCGACTTCGTGCATCACTATGTGCGAATTCTTGTCAACTATTACTTCGTCTCCTCGCTTTGTATGGGTAAAGAGGGCAAGCTCATTCCCAAAGGTTCCAGATGGAACAAACAACGCTGCCTCTTTACCAACTTTTTTTGCGGCAAGTGCTTCCAGCCTTTTTACGGTTGGATCGTCTCCATAAACATCGTCACCAACTTCCGCCTCGAACATCGCTTGTCTCATTTTCTGAGTTGGCAAGGTAACTGTATCGCTTCGGATATCTACATACTTTTTTTTCATTGAACTCATCCTCACTTAAAAAGCCTTCTCGTATATTTCTTCAAGATCTTCAACCGTAAGATTGCCAGGAGTGACCTCTACGAGGCTTCCCATCGTTTTCATTGCCACATCGGCAAGAAGTTTTAATTTAGAACGCTCAACGCCCAATTTTTCCAGGGTAACATCCAGATTGACACTCTTTTGTAGTTTTTCAATCAGTCTGATGGCAACTTTTGAAAGTTCGTCCACATCCACTATTGCTTCGGGAGCTCCCATAGTAACCGCTACCTTGGCTAATCTATCTTTCACATGTGATCTGATGTGCTCAAAAAACGATGGTCCGGTGGCGCATAGTCCCACTCCATGGGTGATGTTGTAGTACCCACTCAAAGGGTGCTCGAGGGAATGATTGGCAATACAGCCAGAAAACGTTTCACACATACCAGCAGCTGTGCTTGCCCATGCAAGCGCTGTTCGAGCTTCTAAATTTTCCCCGTTTTCATAAGCTATAGGAAGGTAATGATTTATGAGTGATATGGCTTCAAGCGCAAGTAAATCCGACGTTGGCTGGTGATTCACATTTAAGTAAGATTCTATGGCGTGATAGAAAGCATCCATTCCAGTTGATGCCGTTTGGAACGAAGGCAATGTGATCATAAGTTCTGGATCAACTATTGATACTGTTGGAAAGATCTCTTCAAATCCCACTCCAACTTTTTCATGAGTCTCGGGGTTTGTGATCACCGCAAATGGATCGGCTTCCGTACCGGTACCATGTGTTGTGGGAATTGCAACTATTGGCAAGGCACTTGTCGGTCTCTTACCTCCGCCCACGTTTGTGTATTCCCAACAACTTCCGCCAGATTCAGAAACCATGGAGATCATCTTTGCTGAATCTATTGAGCTACCTCCGCCAACACCAATGACGAAGTCACATTTTTCGTTTTTTACAATATCTACTCCTTTATCAACTGTTGTGGAAAGTGGATTTGGAACGATCTCATCAAAAACTATTCCCTTTATCCCCGTGTTTTTCATCATTTGTATTATTTTATCAAGCAATCCATTTGCTTTTGTACTGTGTTTGCCAGTTACGATCAGGGCTTTCTTGCCAAGCGGTTTGGAAAGCTTCTCAAGTTTATCGATACTGCCTGTGCCAAAAACTACTCTTGTGGGAAGAAAATATTCGAAATTCTCAAAATCCTTCATG
>WFSH01000024.1 GCA_015486145.1 Mesoaciditogaceae bacterium | reverse complement strand
GGGAACTCAAAGATCCTATGATAAAGATTCCATTGATGTTTTCCATTAAAGCAAAAAACGGATCGAGTTCATCGAAATCAAATCGTATTGGTGATTTCACAAACTGAGAGGAGATATTCCAATGAGAATATACAAAGTTGAAGAAAAATTGGTACAAGACGGTATAGCTGTAACAAGTGCAAGGGACATAAGAATTTTATCAGATGTTAAAGATGACGGAATACATACGTACGGACTTTCACCAGCTGAGATCATGGGAAATGCACTTGGCTCTTGTCTGCTGATAAATGCACAGCGAATTTCCAAAAAAATGAGAATAAATTTTTCTCATCTAAGTGCTGAACTTCAAATTTACTGGCAAAAAGATCCTCCAAAAGTTTCCAAGATCGAATATGTGCTTTATATAAAAACGGAAGCTTCTGATGATCAACTCGAAAAATTCTTTCATTACACGCTAAAATACAGCACAGCGTATAACACCCTGAAAGATTCTGTTGAGTTGATTGGGAATATAAAAAGGATTAATGAAGGAATCCTCTAAAGAAATTAGCCATCAATTGAATATGATTTTCTCAAATAGACGTGAAAGAATTCGAGAAAAATGTCCAAGAAAAAGAGGATTGCTATCCAAGATGATATTTTGATTGTGTTAGTGATACCAATGAAATTGGAAAAAAGTGCCGTAAGGAATATAATTGTAGGGATCTTTGCCACAAAACGTTATCAATCTGATTGATGACGGAAAAATTGGGAATTTTGAGGAGAATGGTAATGGGGGAAGAAGAGAGGATACTTTCCATAGATTGCGGGACTCAAAGCGTTAGAGCGATAATATTTGACAACAAGGGGAACCCAACGGCGGGTAATAAGATAGAGATTAAACCTTACTTTTCAAAAAAACCCGGTTGGGCGGAACAAGATCCTGAAGTGTATTGGCAAAGCGCGTGTCGAGCCATGCGATCTGTAAAAGAAAGCAATCCAAGAGAGTGGGAAAAGATCGTTGCGATCGTCGTTACCACTTTGAGAGCCACACAAGTGTTTTTGGATAAAAACGGAGAAGTTATTAGGCCGTCAATTTTGTGGTTGGATCAAAGAAAGGCAAAATGTGAGAACCCCTTGAGATTTTTTGATAAAATCATGTTTTCTTTGATTTCTATGAAAAGAACCGTTGAAATAATTAGAAGGCAATCACCTGCCAATTGGATGAAAGAGAATGAACCACAGCTGTGGGATAAAACGTATAAGTACATGTTGGTTTCTGGCTTCTTTAACTACAAGCTTACGGGGAAGTTTGTGGATTCTGTGGCTTCGCAAATAGGACTCTTACCTTTTGATTATAAAAATCAAAGATGGGAAGAATCGAAAAATAGTTGGAGATGGTACGTCTTTGGTGTGGAGAAGGAAAAACTTTACGATCTTGTGAAAGCCGGGAGTATTATAGGGGGAATAACCAAAAAAGCTGCGGAAGAAACCGGCTTGAAAGAAGGACTGCCGGTCATAGCTGGAGGCTCAGACAAGGGTTGCGAAACACTTGGAAATGGTTGCATGGATCCCACTTCCGCAAATCTCAGTTTTGGAACGACCACAACTATTCAGATAACTTCGCCAAATTACTTTGAACCGCTGAAATTCATGCCTCCGTACCCGGCTGTGATTCCCGGAAATTATAACCCTGAAATAGAAGTTTTTAGGGGTTATTGGATGATAACGTGGTTCAAAAAAGAGTTTGCACAGAAAGAAATGGAAGAGGCTGCGGAAAAGCACATCAGCGCGGAAGAACTATTGAATAAAAAGTTGAACAAGATCCCACCTGGCTCTCAAGGACTCATACTTCAACCTTATTGGGGGCCACACGTGAAAACTCCAAGCGCCAAGGGGTCAATAATAGGCTTTGGAGATGTGCACACGAGGATGCACGTATACAGAGCCATAATAGAGGGAATAAACTACGCCTTGATGGAGGGGTTGGAAAAAATCGAAAAAAAGTCCAAGGTGAAAGTTCAAAAGATCATGGTGGCTGGTGGTGGATCTCAAAGTAGTATTATCTGTCAGATAACGGCGGATATGTTTAACAAGCCGGTTTATAGGATAAACACTCACGAAGTCTCGGCCCTTGGAGCGGCTATTATTGGATTTGTTGGTATGGGAATTTATAAAAATTACAAAGAAGCCATTGAAAACATGGTTCACTACAAAGATACGTTTGAGCCCAATTCCGAAAATTCTGAGATATACAAGAAATTGTACAAGAATGTTTATAAAAAGATATATCCAAATCTGGAAAAAGTATACAAGAACATAAAGGAAATAACCAATTATCCAGAAATATGATAGCATACCCACTTTCCTAAATTCTTTTTATATCTTTTTCCTCGGGTCCAAACGACACATATTCCACTTTCCTGCCGATTTCTCTCTCAACGATTGAAACAAAGTCACTGAATGCGCTACTGCCAAGATCCTTCCATCCTTTGATGTATTCAATTTGTGGATTGGAACTTTCAAGATCGTAGGGCATTCCCGGATGATTGTATTTACGGCAAATACCAACACGATCGAATCCATTTAATACGTCAGCTTTGGTCATGATGAGATGATCCACATTGGAGACATTGCAAGCGTATCTAAGCAACGGCAGATCGATCCATCCGCATCTCCTCGGCCTACCGGTTGTTGCGCCAAACTCTCCACCCGCTTTTCTTATTTTATCGGCTTCTTCTCCGAATACCTCAGTTGGAAATGGGCCGGCTCCAACGCGAGTGGTGTAAGCTTTAAAGACACCCCAGATCTGCAAGTTCGAAGTCGAAAATCCCGAGCCATAAAGTGCAGCAGAGGGTGTGCACGCTGTGGAAGTAACATAGGGGTACGTTCCATACATTGGATCGAGCATTACAGCTTGAGTTCCTTCGAAAAGCACGTTACCATTGGGTTTAATTTCTTTCACAAGATTTCTCACATTTTCGAAATCTTCCAAAAGTTCTTTTGCCATTTCGTCAACATCAATGGTTCCAATAAGTGGTTCTGAGATTGATGCAAGAATTTTCAGTTTTTCTTTGAGACGCTTTTCATCAAAAAAATCGAAAAGTCTCAGTGCCACTCTGTGCGCGTCATTTGCCACTGTGGGGCCTATACCTCGTCCTGTCGTTCCAACCGCATTTGGCCCTTTTAGTTTTTCTATTTCAAGATCCAGTGTTCTCTCAATAGGAGTTATTACTCGACACCATGGAGAAATGTAAATATTTTCACTGAACGCGTTGAATATCTTCGACATGGAATGGATCTCATCGTTCAAAACTTTCAGATCCACAAGCGTACCGCGAGCTATGAAAAACTTGTTTTTCTCAGTTCCAGACGGTATGAGATGATGAATTGACTTTGTGCCGTTGTGATAAACCGTGTGGCCGGCATTTGGACCTCCGGAAAATCTCACGACCCAATCGTGGGTTCTCGAAAGGTACTGGGTTACTTTTCCCTTTCCTTCGTCTCCCCACTGTAAACCGACGATTACACTGTTAATTGTTTTGCCTGTAGTGTTCGCTTTGTAGTTACCGTTTTGATTGGGAATATCAAAGTAACGAGTGTTTGCAAGTACTCTCGGCGTCTCGAATCTATCAAATATGTCATCCACATGTGCGAGATACGGCTCTATATTGAAAACACCTTCAAGATCAACGTTTGGTAATTCTTCTCGTATCGCGCTGAGAAGATCCAGACTTTCCCCATTCCAAACCTTCATAGAAGCGCGTTGAACCACAAGGTAAGCTTTTTCACGACTCATACCGTTTTCCACTAATTTCAAAAGTACTTTTTGAGAGAAGATCAGTCCCTTTGTAATGTCTATATTTTTTCTCAATCTTTCCTCGTTAACTTTTAAACCGCTTATCACGTATTCGAGGATTTCCAGGGCATAATATGTAAGCGTTGTAGCGTCTGGAAAGATCACGCGCTCAACTGAAGAGTGGGATATGTCTCTTTCATGCCATAAAGTAATATTTTCCATTGCAGATATGGAGTATCCACGGATCATGCGGGCAATTCCTGTCATGCGTTCACATAAAATTGGATTCTTCTTATGTGGCATGGCGCTTGAGCCACGCTGTTTTTCTGAGAACGGTTCTTCCACTTCCCTAACCTCGGTTTTTTGAAGGTGTCTAATTTCTGTTGCTATTCTCTCTATACCTCCTGCAAGCACTGCGAGTGTTGCAATGTAGCTTGCGTGTAGATCACGTGGTATAACTTGTGTGGATATTTTACACGGGTTTAAGCCAAGCTTCGCACATGCGATTTCTTCTACTTCTGGAGGTACGTTGGCGTAATTTCCCACCGCTCCGGATATTTTTCCAACGGATATCCTTTCTTTTTCTATCAAGATACGATCTCTCGCACGTTCAAGTTCTGCGTACCAATTGAGCACTTTTAAACCGAATGATGTGGGTTCAGCATGAATACCATGAGTTCGTCCTATTGTTGGCGTATTGCGATAACGTTTTGCCAGTTTTAGAGTGGATTGCATGACATCTTCAAGTTTTTCAAGAATTGCATCTGTCGCTTCAACTATTGCCATAGAGAGTGCCGTGTCCACTACATCTGAAGAAGTCAAACCATAGTGAAAATACCGGCCAGCATCACCCATCTTTGAAGTTGCAACTTTTATGAATGCTATGACGTCGTGTCCAACAGATGCTTCTACTCGTGATATTTCGTTTACATCCACTATCGCGGCATCGCTTGCAAGTTTAGCAACACCATTTGGGATCATGCCGAGTTCTTCGTACGCTTCCATAACGGAAAGTTCCACTTTAAGCCAGCGTCTAAACTTTGATTCTTCGGACCATATTTTTCGCATGCGATCTGGAGTGTATCTATCGATCATTGTGCACCACCAAAACTATAATTTGGAGACTCTCTTGTGATCCTTACGTCATGAGGATGTGACTCCTTCACGCCAGCAGATGTTATTTCAACAAAAACAGCTTTTTCTTGAAGTTCCGAGATCGTCGCGGCACCGCAGTATCCCATGCCAGCTTTTAAACCTCCTACAAGTTGATGAAAAACTTCTGAAACTTTTCCTTTGTAAGGAACCATGCCTTCAACTCCCTCTGGAACGAATTTGTTTGGTGATGAGTTCTCTTGAAAGTATCTATCACTACTGCCAGCTTTCATTGCGCCGATGCTCCCCATCCCACGGTAAGTTTTGAATTTTCTTCCCTCGTATATGATCGTTTCACCAGGTGCTTCTTCTGTTCCGGCGAATATGCTTCCCATCATAACAGATGATGCGCCTGCTGCCAAAGCCTTTACAATATCTCCAGAGTACCTGATTCCACCATCGGCGATAATTGGAACACCATGTTTAGAAGCTTCTTTTGCACAGTTTACAATTGCTGTGAACTGCGGAACTCCTATTCCTGCAATTACTCTTGTGGTGCATATTGAGCCAGGGCCAACACCAACTTTTACAGCATCAACACCAGCTTCAATAAGTGCCTTTGTTGCTTCAGCGGTCGCGACATTGCCGGCAATAACTTGGAGGTTTGGATGGGTTGATTTTACGCGTTTCACGGTCTCGATCACACCCTTTGAATGTCCATGAGCCGTGTCGATTACTATCACATCAACATCTGCTTTGGTAAGTGCTTCAATGCGTTCCTCAGTATCGGATGAAACCCCGACTGCCGCTCCAACCAATAATCTGCCACGTTCGTCTCTCGACGCATTTGGAAATTCTATGACAGAATTTATATCTTTTATGGTGATAAGTCCCACGAGTTTTTCTCCATCCACTATTGGAAGTTTTTCTATTCTGTGAGCATGGAGAATCTCGCGTGCTTCATCAAGTGTCACAGATGGAGGAGCAGTTATGAGTTTGTCAAAAGTTGTCATGAGTTCACAAACTTTTTTGGACATGTTCGATTCAAAGCGCACATCTCTATTGGTCACAAGTCCGAGAAACTTTCCGTTATCCACAACAGGTAATCCACCTATTTTATAAAGTCGCATGATCTCTTCAGCATCTTGAATAGTTGCATCTGGAGAGATCGTTATCGGATCACGTATGATTCCATTTTCTGTAAGTTTCACTCGCCTAACTTCACTTACTTGTTGGTTTGGAGCCATATTTTTGTGTATAATTCCAATTCCACCTTCACGGGCCATGGCAATAGCCATCCTTGACTCTGTTACTGTATCCATTGCCGCAGACAACAAAGGTGCATTGAGTTTTATTTTTTGTGTCAAATGCGTACGAATGTCGGCTTGAGATGGAAGTATTTCACTGTATCTTGGCACGAGTAATACATCATCGAAAGTGTAGGCTTTTTCAAACAAATTCAACACCTCTCATTCCCATTCTATCGTAGCCGGAGGTTTATCCGACACGTCGTAAACCACTCTGCCAATTTCGGGAATTTGATCTGTGATTTTGGATGATATTTCTCTAAGAATATCATGTGGCATCGGGTACCACGACGCTGTCATTCCTTCGGAGCTGTTAACGGCACGCAGTGCCACCACATATCCATAGAAACGCTCATCACCCTTGACGCCAACGCTCTTAATGGGCAAGAGCACAGAAAATGCTTGCCATATTTTGAGATATTCTCCCACCTTTTTTAGTGTTTGAATGTAAACATCGTCAACGCGTTTTAAAATATCTACACGCTCTTTTGTAACCTCTCCAATTATTCTTACGGCTAATCCCGGTCCAGGAAATGGATGACGATCCAGGAGTTCTTGGGGAAGACCCAGCAACTTCCCTAAATTTCTCACTTCATCTTTAAAAAGTTCGCGCAATGGTTCCACAAGTTTCAAGTTCATCTTTTCTGGAAGTCCTCCCACGTTGTGATGACTTTTTATTTTGGCAGACGTAGTCGAAGCCGCAGCTGATTCGATCACATCTGAATAGATCGTGCCTTGAAGAAGATATTCAGCACCGAAAAGCTTTGCTTCTTTCTCGAAAACCTCTATAAAAGTTTTGCCTATTATTTTGCGCTTTTGTTCTGGATCGGTCACACCTTTTAGTCTTTCTAAAAAGATTTCAGAGGCATCTATACGTTTGATCTTCATTCCAAGCATTTGAAGTTTTTCAGGTACGGCTTCATCTTCTTTGCGAAGTAAACCATTATCGATAAAAACACATTGAAGATTTTCTCCGATAGCACGAGCTATTATTGTAGCAGCCACGGCAGAATCCACTCCCCCAGAGATTGCACCTATTACTTTCGAATTCCCAAGACTTTTGCGCACTTTCTTAACTGCTAAATCTGCATAATCTCCCATTTTCCAATTTTGTTTGGCTTTGCATACCTGAGTAACGAAATATCGGATCATCTCGGTACCATGTTCCGTGTGGAAAACTTCTGGGTGAAATTGGAAGGCGTATATTTTTTCATTGTTTGAGCGTATAGCGGCTGTTATTCCTGCCTCGCTTTTGGCAATTTCAGAAAAGTTTTTTGGGATTTTTTCTACGGAGTCACCGTGACTCATCCAAACTTTCACGGTTTTTGGGAGTCCGGAAAAGATAGGATCTTCTAACAAATTCACTTTTGTCATTCCGTACTCAAACACATTTCCTCGCAAAACTTTGCCCCCAAATTTCTGGATCAGAAGTTGCATGCCATAACATATACCCAATATTGGGATTTTTGATGAAAGCAACCAAATTGGCATGTCAATTGCATCTGGGGAGTAAACACTTTGTGGTCCCCCAGAGAGAATTATACCTACCGTTTTATTTGTGGGATATGCTTTTTGTGGTATGTCAACGCGCGAATAGACACCTATTTCTCGTATTTTTCGCGCCAAGAGCTGCGTGTATTGAGAACCGTAATCGATTACAAGTATTTCATCCACACGACATCACAACACATTGAAGTATTTTTTCTTTTCCCAATCCGTTACCGCAGAGGAAAATTCTCGCCATTCTGTCATTTTCATTTTCAAGAAAGTGTTAAAAGCATTCTCTCCCATGGTTTTCAAGACCATTTTGTCTTGCTTGGCTTCATCGAGAGCTTCTTTTAGGGTCCCTGGCAAAGCTTTGATTTTGTTGTCTTTCTTTTGGGAATTTGTCATTTTGAATATGTTTTGGTTGATCGGTTCAGGCGGTACCAATTCTCGCTCTATTCCGTCGAGACCTGCGGCAAGTATGAGAGCGAATGCAAGATAAGCGTTGCAAGATGGATCTGGACTCCTGTACTCGAGTCTTGTGGCATTTCCTCTTGCCTGTGGTACTCGTATAAGCGCACTTCTATTTCCGACAGCCCACGCAATATTCACAGGCGCTTCGTATCCTGGCACCAATCTTTTGTATGAGTTCACAGTTGGATTCGTAATAGCCGTTATTGCGCGTGCATGATCGACGATCCCGGCTATGAAATGTAAAAAGACTTTGCTAAGCTCGTGTTTCCCTTTGGGATCGTAAAAAGCGTTGTTACCATCTTTGAAAAGACTCATGTGAACGTGCATTCCAGAACCGTTGATACCTTCCACGGGTTTTGGCATGAACGTGGCATGAAGGTTGTGCTTTATTGCAATGGTTTTAACGACGAGTTTAAAAGTCTGGACTCTGTCGGCAGTGGTTAGCACGTCCGCATACTTGAAATCAATTTCGTGTTGAGATGGAGATACCTCATGATGAGCTGCTTCAACTTCAAATCCCATGTCTTCGAGCGCTTGTACCATTTCTCGGCGTGCCAATTCACTTCTACTTAGGGGAAGCATGTCAAAGTAACTTCCAGAGTCAAGTAAAATGGGGTTTTCAGGATGTTGATCGTGAGACGTTGAATCTGTGTCACAATTGTTCGTGTCGAAGAGGAAAAACTCAGGCTCGGGGCCGGCGTAAGTTTCAAAATCCATTTTTCTTGCTTTTTCGATAACTTTCTTCAGGATATGCCTTGGTGACTCTTCAAAATCCGTTCCATTTGCGTTCATGACGTCACAGATGATGCGGGCTGATTCAAAATCTTCCCAGGGTATCAAGGTGAAAGTATCTATATCCGGTTTGAGATACATGTCCGATTCCTCGATGCGGGCAAAACCCTCTATTGAAGATCCGTCAAACATTATGTCGTTGTTTAACACCCTATCGAGTTCGGAAACGGGTACACTTACTTGTTTGAGGGTACCATCTAAATCGGTGAACTGAAGTCGAATGATCTTTACGTTTCTCTCGTTGATGAGATTTCTTATCTCTTCTTTCGTCATTTGCCAATCACCTCCAGAATTCTTAAAGCCAATTTTGCGGCGTTTATCATGCCAGCCTTTCCAATTCCCATCGTGGCAAGTGGTACCCCCTTAGGCATTTGAATCATTGAAAGCAGCGCGTCTATTCCATGAAAAGCGCCAATATCTCTTGGAACACCAATAACCGGTATTTTAACCTGAGATGCAACTATACCTGGCAAAGCCGCTGACATTCCAGCCACCGCTATTATAATCTTAACGCCCTTCATTTCGTTAAGGTATTTTAAAAGTCCATTGAGATCTCTATGAGCAGAGTGAACAACGATTTCGTATTCAACGTTGGCATTTTCAAGAACTTTAACGCCGTTTTGTGCAAAGTCTCTATCGTTTTCTGAACCGAGAATGATCGATACTTCCAATGAATATCATCCTTCCCTGTGGTTTTTATAAAAAGAAAAAATCACTCTACAAGAGTGACTTGAATACAACTTATCACCCTTGTAGTCAGGCAATTTACGGTTGCCTGGTAGAAACTCCCGAGCCGTATTCTCAGGATTATACAAGGAATTCAATTCAACTGAATTTTAGCACTTTTATCAAAAATGACCAAGAAAAATTTTGATTTTGGATCTCTTCACGATAGTGTGGGTAGTACTTTTTGAATAACGACATTCTTTGACATTTTAGTACCGCTTTACAAGCGGTGAGTGTAATCTTTTTGAAGCCTTGTCAAAACTGATTCGTTCTTTTATTTGGAGTCTTTGACCTTAACGTCATCCTGAAAGTTCCGAAGGAACTATTCAGGATCTCC
>WFSH01000023.1 GCA_015486145.1 Mesoaciditogaceae bacterium | reverse complement strand
GGGATGTGATCAAACACCTCAAGGAAGCGAACGTACGGGTGTTCGTAACCGACATGTTGGATCCAAAAGTCTACATGCACTACACGAAGTACATGATAAAAGATCTCTTTTGGCATCAGGCGAACGTCGCCGCCAAGGGTGGGATGTACTATATGGATTCTTCCAGTATCGATGGTGTGATCACCGTTTCTTCTTTCAACTGTGGAATAGGGGCCATATATGAAAAGCTTCTCGATCTCTATTCAAAGGAGACGGGCAAGCCTTTGATGCATATAGTCGTTGATGAGCAGACTGGGGATGCTGGTCTAATAACGAGAATAGAGGCATTTGTGGATTTGATTCGCGTGAAAAAGGGAGATGGTCTTGTTGCGTCGTAAAGTTACCTACGTTTTTCCAAGGATGGGATACTCTTACGCGGCTTTTGAGAGTTTTTTTCAAATTCTCGGCTACGATGTGATTACTCCGGAACCAAGCAATTCCAAAACGTTGAAGAGAGGTGTTTCGAATTCTCCGCAAGGAATGTGTTTTCCGTTTAAAATATTACTCGGTCAATTTATGAAGGTTTTGGAAGAGAATCCTCATAAATATTTTAAGATCGTATCTTTGGAGAGCTATGGACCTTGTCGTTTTGGATATTACAGTCCTCTTTACGCAAAAATATTGAGAGATAAAGGATTTGACAATTTCGAAATTGTGAATGTTGAGGGCATTTACCCTCCGTGGTATAGAGGTATACCGAGATTTTTCAAAAAATTGGTCAAGCTTGTGGGGTGGCACATGCCGTGGACTGGCATACGGGCCTTTGTGATAGCTGGTTGGAAAGTTTACGCCATAGAGCAGTTAGAGAGAAAAATGTATCATCTCATTCCCAGAGAAAATGTGACAGGTTCCACTGAAAAGGCTTTCAACGCGGCCTTTGAGAGAATACACCATGCCCCCAACAAGGTAAAAGCCATAAAGAGAATTCTCGCAGAAGAACTGAAAAAGATGGATGCCGTGCCTCACGTTGAGGATGTGAACCTTCCCAAAGTTGGACTCATTGGAGAGGCGTACATGCTTATGGATTATAGCAATAACCTTGAGATAGAGAAAAAACTCGCCTATTTGGGTGTGGATGTTGACAGATCTCTGTGGGTTACCAATTGGACTTTAGATCGAATTCTCAGGGCAAAAAAGCACCTGAACCACATGTTGGAAGTGAACAAGGGCTATCTCGATTTTTTCATAGGCGGTGATGGCCAGGAGAGTATTATGAACACCATTCTTTACAAGAAAAAGGGGTTTGATGGGGTGATACAAGTTTTGCCTTTTGGCTGTTTACCGGAGACAGCTGCAAAGCAGATTCTTTCCAGGGTTAGCGAAGACTTCGATATCCCGGTGTTAAGCCTTTCATTTGACGAACAGACGGGAGAAGCGGGCTTTGTGACTCGGCTTGAGGCGTTTGTGGATATGCTGAAAAGCCGAAGAGAAATCGAAAATTCTAAAGTAAAAAAAGCCGAGTCCGTGTTGACTCATTGATGGAGGAGGTTTAAAATGGCAAAAAAATTGGCATTGGGAATAGATGTGGGCTCTGTAACTACAAAGGTGGTTTTTATCGACGAAAATGATGAGGTTGTGGAAGGTCTTTATTTGAGAACAACGGGTAGTCCCATTATTACCATAAAAAAGGGAATGGCAGAAGCGTACGATTATATGTTTAAGAAGTACGGTGACGTGGAAGTGATAGCCGTTGGAACGACAGGTAGTGGCAGACAGTTGGCAGGCGTTATAGTGGGTGCTGATATGGTGAAGAACGAAATATCCGCTCACGCTTATGCGGCTATTCATGAAGTTCCAGACGTTTCGACGATCTTTGAAATAGGTGGGCAAGATTCCAAAATAATTTTCATAAGAAACGGAGCCGTTGTGGATTTCGCCATGAACACCGTCTGTGCCGCCGGTACAGGTTCTTTCCTCGATCACCAAGCCGAAAGGATAGGCGTTCCCATAGAAAAATTCGGAGAATATGCCCTAAGATCTGAAAGTCCCGTGAGGATCGCGGGTCGCTGTACCGTTTTTGCAGAGTCAGACATGATACATAAGCAGCAAATGGGCGCGACTTCGGAAGATATAATAGCCGGACTATCTGAGAGTCTCGTTAGAAACTATTTGAACAATTTGGCACGTGGTAAAGAACTCCTGCCAAGATTTGTTTTTCAGGGGGGCGTCTCTGAAAACATTGGGATAGTCAAGGCATTTGAGCGTGCCGTTGGACATGAAGTAACGGTGCCGAAGAACAACAAAATCATGGGCGCATGGGGAGTTGCCATGCTTGCCAAGAGAGAAATAGAAATAACGGGTAGGCAGACGAATTTTAAAGGCTTCAAAGTTACGGAACTGAAGCATGAAACTCGAGTTTTTTACTGTGACGGATGTGCAAACAACTGTGAGGTTTACGAAGTCATGGAAAATGGCGAAACGATCGCATATTGGGGAGATAGATGCGGAAGGTGGTCCAACAAACTCACCTCCAAGGTTAGGGTAAACAGGAGTAAAGTGTGAATTGGGAAAAGTCACAAGTGGTGTATCAGGTGTTTGTCGATAGGTTTAACAGAGGGCCAAGGTTCGCTGAAAAAGTGAATTCTGGCCTTTATTTTCGCGATGGTGGAAAATTGAGAAAATGGAACGAGATACCAAGTCGTGAGGCGCGTGGAATGGAGTTTTTTGGTGGGGATATAGATGGTATCGTGGAGAAAATCGATTACATCAAAGATTTGGGGATAAACGTGCTTTATCTGACGCCAATTTTTCTTGCAGCCACGAATCACAAATACGATACCCACGATTTTAGAATTGATCCGCAATTTGGTAATGAAAAGTCCCTCAAACGCCTTTTAGACGAAGCCCACCTTCGCGGCATAAGGGTCGTGTT
>WFSH01000022.1 GCA_015486145.1 Mesoaciditogaceae bacterium | reverse complement strand
TCCTGAATAGTTCCTACGGAACTTTCAGGATGACGGTGTGGTCAAAGACTCCAAAAAACGTCTGAATCAGTTTTGACAAGGCTTCAAAAAGATTACACTCACCGCTTGTAAAGCGGTACTAAAATGTCAAAGAATGCTATTATTCAAAAAATGTTACCCACACGATCTCTAAGAGATCCAAAAATTCTCGATCTTGGGTAATTATATCACCTGTTGTTCGACCATCTTTCCCAACTTTTTCCCGTACAAAAAACTCTTCTCAAAGAGAAGTGCAACAAAAGTTAATAGGGTAATGTTATAATATTTCGCAAAATTCACTTATGAGGTGATTTGATGCCAAAAGCGGAAGGAAGAGTTTTTAAGTTAGAAAGTGAAGATGCGATAAACACCGCTCTGTTGGAAACGATACACTTCGACAACACAGTCGGTGAAGTGATTAAATGTGAAACGAATGAATTTTCGGCGGTGTGTCCTTTTTCTGGGCTTCCGGATATAGGGCGTGTCGTTGTTGAGTACATTCCAAACGATAAAATCGTGGAATTGAAATCCTTGAAGTATTATTTCACCTCTTTTAGAAATGTCGGCATCTATCAAGAAAAGGCAACTCAACGCATTTTCGAAGATTTGTTTCATCTTTTAAATCCCAAATGGATGAAAATCACCGTTGTTTACAACACCCGTGGTGGAATTGACGTAACGACAACAGTTGAAAGGGGAGAAAGGAATAGATGAACAATCAAAATGCAAAAAAAATCACGCCACTTTACGTTGGATTAACTGCCGCTTTTGTCACGTGTTTAATAGTTGCCAACGTTACCGCTGGAAGGCTTGTCGATTTTTGGGGAGTCGTACTTCCGGGTGCCGTGCTCATATTTCCAATTTCTTACATATTTGGAGACGTTCTCACAGAAGTTTACGGGTTTAAAAGATCGAGACTTGTTATTTGGTTGGGTCTCGGTGCAAATGTGTTCATGGCTCTTTTTTTCCTACTGATAAACACTCTACCAGCACCCGCATGGTGGCAAAGCCAAGCAAAATCCTACGGATTGGTTCTTGGATTGGCTCCACGTGTAGTTTTGGCATCAATCATGGCTTATTTCGCAGGCGAATACCTCAATTCCGTCGTTATGAGTAGAATGAAGATACTGACAAAGGGAAAATGGCTTTGGACTCGCACCATAGGATCGACGGTGGTGGGGGAAGGGGCCGATACCTTGATATTCATAACGACATCCTTCGCCGGTTTGATCCCACTTCACAACCTTTTGTTTTTGATCGTCGCCCAGTACATCTTCAAAGTTACATACGAGGTGGTTGCAACACCCCTAACTTATTTGATCGTTTTCAAAATAAAGAAAATCGAAGGAATAGACGTTTACGACCACGGTGAGCGCTACAATCCAATAGGCTTGAAAATATAGTGGAACGTCTCAAAAAATCATTCAACGATAAATCCCACGAGCACAAACCCATCTCCAGCATGAATGGTTATGGTGGGTCCAGCTTTGCAAGAAATAACTTTCATGTTGGTATGAGCACGTATGTAATCCACATCACTTTCAGCATGAACATGGGCCACAAATATCCTGTTG
The DNA here is from genome assembly GCA_015486145.1 of Mesoaciditogaceae bacterium. Taxonomy (GTDB): domain Bacteria; phylum Thermotogota; class Thermotogae; order Mesoaciditogales; family Mesoaciditogaceae; genus WFSH01. Next base: position 1,082 of record WFSH01000022.1, on the reverse strand, counting down.
TCCAACACAGCGTTGTCATTGATGAAATTAACAATTTCCCTCAAAACCCTTTTAAACCCAAGTGTAACTTTGTACAGTTTTATCTCTCCCTCTATTCCCCTTAAAATTGGTTTCGCGTTGAACATTTTTGACAGCTTTCCAACCAGCGGCCCAACTCTTCCACCTTTCACAAGATTGTCTATAACTTTTATACCAAAGATCGTCTCGACCTTCTCGGAAATCTCTCTGAGTTTTTCGGCGCTTTCTCTGAACTCCCCAGTTTTTGCAAGTTCTACAGCTTTCAAAACGACAGCTCCAAGTGCGGCCGAGGTGCTTCTTGAATCCACCACTTCAACTTTGCCGTTAAACTTCTTGGCACTCATCACGGCACTGGCATAAGTTCCACTCAACTTTTTGGAGAGATGCACAGAAAGTATGCCGTCGTACTCCTCAAGCATTTTGGAATAAATCTCTTCAAACTCAGAAGGCTTCACTTGAGAAGTTTTGACGGTATTGCCTTTATTCATCTGCTCTAAGATTTCATCCGGCGTCAATTTAACATCTTTGCCGTTTAAAAGTGTGTGCAAAGCTACAACACCTATATTGTACTTTTCAACGATCTCTTGTGGAAGATCGCACGAATTATCCGTTATCACCTTAATTTTCACGTATTGACACCTCCTAAAGCACCCTCAATTATAAACCATGGGAGTGATATAATAAAAATTAGATCTCTTCGAGATCGTATGGGTAAAACATGACAATTCTTTATTCTATTCTTGTAAGTTTGAACAAAGTCATTCAAAAACGCCTTGTTATCAAGTAAAACAGACACCCTCAAAACAAGATTCCGGCTCGGCGGCCGGAATGACCATTTCCATAACCGAGGTGAAAGCCAAAAGGGATATCTTTTTCACTTTCACGGCCAAAGCAATAGCTGCGAAGGAAGGCACAGGACATATTGAAAAAGTGAAGCATTCAAGAATGAATGTCTGAGCATACTTTGATCCTGTTTTTTCATTTTTACCACCCCTTGAAGCCTTCGTCAAAACATATGAAGACGCCATACAAGATGTGAAAGAACAAAGAGCAAGATTGCACAG
>WFSH01000021.1 GCA_015486145.1 Mesoaciditogaceae bacterium | reverse complement strand
TGAGAAAACAGATGAAGTATCGCTATTAACATTGGAGGGATGCGTGATGAAATACCCAAGATTGATCGCCAACAAAGAGGCTTTAAAATACAATGCCCAGACAATAATCAAGATGTGCCACGATATAAACGTCGAGCTCACGGCGGTTGTGAAAGTTACTTGCGGGGAACCTCGACTTGCAAAAATGTACACGAACCTCGGCGTTGACATGATCGGAGATTCAAGAATTGACAACATTTTGAGAATGCGTCACGCCAATCTCAGAGGCCCATTCGTCTTACTGAGAATTCCCATGATAAGTGAGATTCCTGATGTCGTTGAAAATGCAGATGTGGTGCTTGTTTCCGAACTAGAAACTGTAAGATTTTTGGGAAAAGAAGCAAACAAACGTGGAAAAACGCAGAAGATCCTGTACATGGTGGACGTGGGAGATCTGCGAGAAGGTGTTTGGTACGAAAATGCCGTTGATGAGATTGAAGAAGCCTCAAAGATCGACGGAGTTGTTTTGTATGGAATAGGAACGAATTTAGGCTGCTACGGTGGTGTAATTCCAGACGAAGAAAATATGAATCTTTTGGTTAAGATTGCCAAGGCTTTAAGAGCGCGTGGAGTGAGCTTTAAAATCGTGAGTGGTGGAAACACAGCCGCGCTTTACCTCATGGAAAAGCAAATTCTTCCGAATGGAATAAACGGATACAGACTTGGAGAATCTTTGATCTTAGGCACAGATGTGACCAATAACCGTGCATTTCCATTTTTGCGACAGGACACCTTTACACTTCAAACGGAGATCGTGGAGTTGAAAAACAAGCCTTCCGTTCCCAAAGGGAAAATTGGAAGAGATGCCATGGGGAGAACACCGGTTTTTGAAGATCTTGGAAATAGACTTAAAGCCATCGTGGCTATCGGGGAACAGGATGTACCTTCAGATGGGTTAAAGCCAATCGATAAAGGAGTCAAGGTGCTTCACGCTTCAAGCGACCACATGGTCTTGGATGTGACGGATTTTGAAGGTCACCTCAGAGTGGGAGACATCCTTGAATTCAAAGTCACGTACAGTGCCTTACTCCGAGCCATGACTTCTCCATATGTGACTAAAGATTGGTCTCAATTTGAATCTTAACCTCATGTCATTCAAATACAACTTGAATTTTGACGTTTGCAATGATATGATATAATTTATCGGTATAATGCATACAACATTCAGGAGGTGCAATTATTATGAAAAGGACTTATCAACCCAAAAGGAGAAAAAGAGCAAAAACGCATGGGTTCCGTGCAAGAATGAAGACAAAAAGCGGGAGAAATATCATAAGCAACAGAAGAAACGCAAAAAGAAAAAGACTCGCAGTGTGAGCTTTTCCCTTGGCCCCGAAAAGCGCATAAGGAAAAATAAAGATTTTCAAAATGTTTTCCTTAAAGGAAAAAGTATCACGAGTGAATGGTTGATTTGCAAATACGTTAAAAACGATTTTGGATACGCAAGATTGGGAATAGTCGTATCACGAAAATTCGGAAAAGCACATGTACGGAATAGATTCAAAAGGTACGTGCGTGAAACTTTTAGGATTACACGTGTTGAAAAGAGTGTTGACGTGGTGGTGTTACCCAAAAGGGAGTTAAAAGAAGTATTTGAAGAGATGAGCTTTTTCACCTTTTTTAAAGAACTCAAGGTGCTTTTGATGGATTTAAAGGAGAATTTTGGTGAAAGCTAAAATTGTTTTAATAAAGTCAATCAAATTCTATCAGAGATTCATTTCTCCGATGAAACCGCCTTCTTGCAGATTTACCCCAACGTGTTCTAACTATGCCGTGGAAGCCCTCGAGAGATTTGGTATTTTCAAGGGCCTTTTGTTGTCTGCGTGGAGAATTCTCAGATGTAACCCTTTCAATAAAGGCGGAGAAGATCCCGTGCCGACGGAATTTACAATTAGGAGGAAAAAAATGTGACAAAAACATTTTCATACACCGTAATGGCGCTCGTTACATTGGCCTTTATGGGGTCGGTTGCGTTTGCCATACCAAAAGTGGAAGTTACCGTTTCCTCGACGAGTTTGATAACGATCTCCACAAAGTTGTACAAATACACAGCGGATGCAAAATCAGGAGTGCTAACAGCGGGGTATTTAGCTTTTAAGCACAACCGAAAATTTTGGGTGTACAGCGGTGACGGATTTGTCCTTTACGCTTCTAATACCGTTCTAAAACCGATTGGATGGTCAATAAACGGTAAAAAAAAGAGTTTTTCCACGAAGTCCAACGTGACTCTCGTCTTTTTTTACAATTTTAAAGGTCAAGAGATAAAAAAATCAATCACATTCGTTAATGGACCAAATTACGAGATAAAAGTTGCCGTAGATGGACCAAAAAATCTGAAGATGCTTTTGACTTTCCCAACTTTGATGTCAAAATACAACGAAGTGAACGGCTCACTCTTCACAACTTACTCCTCAAACCTTAAAACCATAGGGGTGGAAACGTCAACTGGCAAATTTAACAGCAACGGTTTTTCAAAGTTTACCGGAACCCTTGAGGGTAGGCTGTATTTTGGCCCAGTGAAAAACTCGTTGATATTTGCCGTTTTTCCACATCATGAAGGGTTGATTTCAGAAATCCTCAAAGGTTATCCTGGGTCGGAACCTTTTTACGGATGGTTTCTTTACCTCTTTGTCAGAATACTTAACTGGATATATTCATGGACGGGCAACTACGGATGGGCGATAATAATCTTTGCCGTGCTTGTAAAGCTGGTGTTGTATCCACTGTCCCACATTCAAATGAAGTCAATGGTGCAAATGCGAAAAATTCAACCCAAGATGAAAGAAATTCAGAAAAAATACAAAGATCCCAAGAAACAACAAGAAGAATTGATGAAACTTTACAAAGCTGAGGGTATAAGTCCAGCAGGTGGTTGCTTACCCATGTTGATACAACTCCCAGTGCTTTTCCTGCTGTACTATGTTATCATGTATTCAAGGGAAAGTTTTACCTACAACCCACCATTTTTGATTTGGAACAATCTTTCCGTTGGAGGATTTGGACCCAACATCATTTTAATACTCATTATAGTACTCCTTTCTTCTTGGTCAACGTTGTGGACCAGCACCAATGCCAAACAAGCGTGGCAGGGTATAGCGATGTTTTCTGTAATGGAGTTCTTCTTCGTCGGATTCCCGGTGGGATTGTTTTTGTACTACGCGGTGTTTTCGGCCATGCAGCTTATCACCACGTACGTTGTGGCGAAAATCTACAACATTAAGGGGATAACCATCAGAGAGCTATTCGGTATGAATCCAAAGAGAAAATATAGAAAAAATATATATTAGGTAGGTAGGGAGCGTGGGCTTTATGGAAAAGATTTTTGAAGCCAAGAGCGTTAAAGAGTGCCTCAACGAGGCATGCAAGGCACTCAACGTCTCTGAGGAAGAGTTTGATTTCGAAGTCTTGCAAGAACCAACGCACGGTTTTTTGGGAATAGGTGCAAAAAATGCCGTAATCAAAGTCAAATTCAACGATAAATACAACGTGAACAAGGTAAAAGAGTTTTTGTTGAAACTTTTGAGCTTTTACAAAATTAACGCGAAAGTCACAGTTGAAGTGATAAGACCCATGGTTGTGTACACTGCCAAGATAAGTGGTAAAGAGTCTTTGGCTGAGCTCATAGGTAAACACGGTCACACATTAAATGCTATTGAGCATTTAGTTTCGGTGTATGTGAACAAACACAACGATCATCACATTTCCATTTCTGTGGACGTAAATGATTACAAAAAAAGAAAAGAAGAAATTGTTAGAAAAATGGCTGAAAGTGTTGCTTTAAAAGTTAGAAATGGCATAAAAAAAGTTTCTCTCAAACCAATGAACGCGCGAGAACGCAAAGTCGTCCATGAAGTACTTTCAAAATATGAAGACATACGTTCATACTCGGTGGGTGTAGAACCATATAGACATGTTGTGGTCGAAAAAGTAATGATACGAGTAAAAAGTTAGGAGGTGCTCTCTGATGAAAAAGGTGATCGAATCGGTGCCGAATTTTAGCGAAGGACGACGCAAAGACGTGGTGATAGAAATTGTAAAACAAGCCGAAGAGACTGAAAATGTGTGGGTTTTTGATTGGTCGATGGATCACGATCACAACAGATCGGTCGTTACCATTGTGGGAGATCCAGAGTATGTGGGAGAAGCCATCTTCAAGATGGCAAAAAAAGCGGTGGAACTAATAGACTTACGCCATCATACTGGTGGTCACCCCAGAATGGGTGCTGTGGACGTTATTCCCTTTGTCCCAATAAAGAATTCCACAGAAGATGAATGTATAGAGCTTTCAAAAAAAGTGGGAAAGAGAATAGGAGAAGAACTCCAAGTTCCGGTTTATCTCTACGAAAAATCCGCCGTCAACAAGGAACGTTCCAACCTTTCAGAAATAAGAAAAGGACAATTTGAAGGATTCTTTGAGAAGATAAGATCCCCACAGTGGAAACCAGATTTCGGTCCAAGCGAGGTTCACCCAACTGCCGGAGTCGTTGCCGTCGGTGCAAGGGAATACCTGATAGCGTTTAACGTAAATTTGGGAACTCAAGATCTCAATGTTGCCAACAAGATCGCGCGCGCCGTTCGTTATTCCTCGGGCGGTTATAGATTTGTCAAAGCCATGGGTGTCGATCTAAAAGAAAAGGGAATTGTCCAGGTTTCAATGAACATGACGAATTACAAAAAGACTCCCCTTTTCAGGGTTTTTGAAACGATAAAACGAGAAGCTGAAAGGTACGGAGTATCTGTAGTGGGTTCTGAGATCGTCGGCATGATCCCGATGGACGCCCTTGTTAAAACATTCAAATATTACTTAGGCGTCGATGACCTGAACGATGAGAGGGTGATCGAATATAGGCTCCTTGACGAGATCAGTGGATCTTGAAATTTCAAATCTCAGGATCTTCACTCCCACGGGAAAGAAACCAATCGCTGGGGGAAACATTTCAAAATTCGAGGGAAGCATAAACATCAAAAATGGCCGCATCGTTTCGATCGGAGAACCTTGTAAAGCGAACGAAACTTTTGACGGAAAGAATATGGTGGCCATACCGGGATTTGTGGATCCCCACACGCACATCCCTTTTTATGGAGAGCGTTCTAAAGAATTTGTCATGCGAGCGACTGGAAAGACTTACGTGGAAATCTTGAAATCCGGAGGGGGCATACATTCTACCGTAAATATGGTGAGAAGTACTTCAATCGATGACCTTGTCAGGGAAAACAAAAAGTATTTGAAATGGATGTTGAGAGCTGGAGTTACTTCTTTGGAGTGCAAAAGTGGCTACGGTCTTGATTTAGAAAACGAGCTGAAGCAACTGAAAACCATAAAAAAATTGGCCAAAGAAGTGCCACAGACTTTGATACCCACTTTTTTGGGTGCCCATGCGGTGCCACCGGGGAAAGATGAAGATGCTTACATAACAGAAATATTTGAGATGCTAAAAGTTATAAAGTCAGAATCTCTTGCCAATTTTGTGGACGTCTTTTGCGATGAAGGAGCCTTTTCCGTTGAAAACGCTTCTAAACTTTTAAAACGTGCCAAAGAATGGGGGTTCAAAATCAGGGCACATGCTGAAGAACTTTCTTCCAATGGCTTTGCTTCCGTTGCCGCGGAGTTGGGGGCGGTGAGTGTGGATCACATAATAAAAATTGAAGAGAGTGAGATTCCAGCACTTAAAAAACATGGCACCATTGCTTTGCTTATGCCAACAACGAGTTTCTATCTTAAAACCACATACGCTCCAGCCAGAAAGCTTATAGACGAAGGAGTTCCCGTAGCTCTTGGCTCTGATTTTAATCCTGGCTCCAACACTTTTTATTCACCATTGTTTTTATCTCACCTCGCGGTCAATTGGCTGGGAATGACACCAGTTGAAACACTCACTGCTCAGACTCTGAATGCCGCTTGTGTTTTGGGAATTGAAAATGAAGTTGGCAGCATAGAAAACGGCAAAAAGGCAGACATCGTGATTTTAGACATGCCTAATCTGGAATATATGTCTTACATGCCAACAAACGAAATTGTTAAAGCCGTTTTCAAAAATGGGAGGAAGGTTTTTGAAAATAGAAGTGGTGTATCCTGGTAGAATTAAGAACCCATTCGCTAAAGAGGGGTTCAATGAGTACATGAAACGACTCAATCGCTTTTTTAAATTGAACGTTGTGAATGTTTCATCGTGTCGAACAGACGATCGAAACAAATGTTTGAAAGAAGAATCAAAAAAACTGTTAAAATACATTGGAAGTAGGGATTTCATTTTATTGGATGCCAACGGTAAAGAGTTTAGCACCAAGGAATTTTCCCAGTTCATTGGAAAATATTTAGACAGTGCACGAGATCTAACATTTGTGATAGGTGGAGTATACGGCGTGTCAGACGAATTAAAAAAGTGCTCTAACTTGATTCTCTCACTATCGCGTATGACTTTTACCCACTCCATGACATTAATGATATTGGCTGAACAACTGTATCGCGTCGCAAAGATTCTTTCAAACCAACCCTACGATCACTGACAAAGAGGAGGCAAATGGAAGGTGGATGTTGATCCGCTGAGTAGTTTTAGCGTTTTATGGGAAATAGTTATTTTGGTGGTTTTGTTATCCCTTTCTGCTTTTTTTTCCGCTTCAGAAACAGCTATGTTGAGTATCAGCCGAAAAAGGCTTACAGATGCGATGAATGTAAAATCCGCTGATCTTGCGTCAAATTTAAAAACGTCCAATCGATACCTCACAGTCATTCTCATAATGAACAACGTTGTAAACGTGCTTTTGTCCTCGATCGCAACGGTTTTGGCTTTCCAATTGATGCCTGGAACGTCAAGTTCAAGATTGATTGGAATTGTCACAGCCGTGGTCACCGTCTTGATCGTCATTTTTGGAGAGATCACTCCGAAAATCTACGCTCGTGGAAGTGCCTCGAGATTCTTCAATCTCTCTTTTCCCGTGATAAAATTACTGGATTTTGCCCTTAGACCAGTCACGTACTTTTTTACAAGATTTTCAACACTCTTGATACGTATTTTTGTCAGTAAGGATAAAGTGGAACCCTTCATTTCACAAGATGAGATTCTTTTTGCCATTGATGTTGGAAAACGTCAAGGGGTGATAGAAGAACAAGAAAGTGCACTCGTTCGAGGTGCTTTAGCTCTTAAGGATACTTACGTCAGAGAAATAATGATCCCACGCGTAGAAATTATCGGAATTCAGTCGGGGAAAACTTTGAGTGAAGCAATAAAAGTTTTTGACGAATCAAAACTTTCAAGACTACCAGTTTATGAGGAAAACATAGACCAAATTGTGGGCATCTGTTATGCTAAAGACGTGCTTTCACTCTTGAATTCCAAGGGAAACGCCTTTAACGTGATAAAAGTTGAAAAAGTGGCAAAAAGTCCATATTTCGTTCCTGAAACCAAGAAAATCGACGATCTTCTCCAAGAGATGCGGCATCTTAAGGTACACATTGCCATAGTGGTAGACGAATATGGAGGTACTGCTGGACTCGTAACTCTTGAGGACGTGCTTGAAGAAATAACGGGAGAAATCTTTGATGAATTCGACATCGAAGAGAGAGAAAATTCAATAATCAAAAAAGACAGGAACACGTACATCTTAAGTGCATTAACTCCGTTGAACGACATAGAACGGGAATTGGGAATAAAATTTCCTGAGAGCGAATTTGAGACGATAGGTGGTTATCTCTTAAAAATTTTTGAGCGAGTTCCACGGCCAGGAGAAACGATGGATACCGACCAGATAACTGTCAAAGTCTTAGAATCAAACAAGAAGCAGATAATAAAAGTTGAATTGAAGCTGAAAAGGGGGAAAAGAGAAATTGGAGATAAACAAGTTGATAGAAAAAGCTAAGATGGCAAGAGAAAATGCGTACGTCCCGTATTCTAATTTCAAAGTGGGAGCCGTTTTGGAAACGGAATCTGGAAAAATATTCACAGGTGCAAACGTTGAAAATTCTTCATTTGGCTTGAGCATGTGCGCAGAGAGAATTGCAATTTTTAAAGCGGTTAGTGAAGGAGAAACTAAATTTAAAAGGATGATCATCATTGCTGACACGAAAGACGTGGTTTCACCGTGCGGAGCCTGTAGACAAGTCATGTCAGAATTTGGCAATTTTGAAGTGATACTTTCCAACATGAAAGGCAAAATGAAAGTCACGGACGTTGAGTCGCTTCTTCCAATGGCATTTAACTTGAAAAAGGATCGTGAATGAATAACGAAAACGATTCTGGTATTTATCGCTTCTTCGTAAAAAAGCAAATTTAACAGAGAATTAGAGGAGATGATTTTCAATGAAGAAAAAAATTCAAATGATCTTTATTTTATTCGTTTTCACCTTGGCTGCGGGAAGTTTGGCAACGACTTCTCTCGTTGTATATTCGAATTTTGCTCTGATTCAATCAAATGTTCTTCAAAGGTCAGGAAAGCTCTTTGTGATTCCAACGACAAATGATGCTGTGGAGAATTCTCTTACCATTTCCGAACCCTTGAATTGGTATGAATTTCACCGTGCAGAAAAATATTCACTTGATGAAATACTGAAAAATTACATGGGAAAAGTACTGCAATTCAACTTTCAAAACGGAGCTGTAAGAAAAGTCATGGTGATCTCGTACTCTCCCGTCATTTTAAAGGATGTACAAACTGGCCAGGTGTATTTCTCGCCATCAGGAGAATACATCTTCCCTTCCATTCCTTCAATAGATTCCAAAAACTATTTCCTGGTTTCTCCAAACGTCGAAAAAACAAAATTCTTCGATTCTACCAAAACAAACGTTAAGGAGATTTCATACAGTTATCTGTCATCAAACATAGGTTGGAACGCTGTTTACACGCTTGATGTTGATTCGTCCCAGATGAATGGAAATGTTAATCTCTGGAACAGAACGGATACAACCTTCAAGAATTTCCACCTTTCGATCGTGGCTGGCAAACCCAACGTAACGTTACAAAGAAAAGAAAATTTTGGAAAAGCAATTGTCCTCAGTGCGGCCCCCAGTGTTTTTTCTCCTCCAAATCAATCTCAAAACCTTGAAGGATACAAAGTGTACGATTTTGGAAATGTTGACTCTTTGAACGCCAACTCTTCCATTTTTATCTCACTTTTCTCAAAAAAAGTGAAACTGGAAAAAATCAACGTGGCTTACCAACCTTCAAGAAAATTCGAACCCGTCACTCTTGTCGCGGAAATACAACATGATTTTCCCATGCCACAAGGCCTTATGAGCTTATACACAAAATCTCAAAAAGTGGAATATTTTTTGGGACAGGTAAATATCCCCAACAGTCCGGCTTCAGCACTTCTGAACGTCCCCTATGGAAAAAATTTTGACGTTGAGGCGAAAAACGTGGAAAAACAGAGAAGCATGATATCAAAAGACGTCTACCTTTACACTTACGAGGTTTCCCTGCGCAATTCATCAAATAAAACACAAGGTGTTTGGGTTTACGAGTACGTTCCAACTGGTTCGATCGTAACTCCCGGAGAAAATGTCCAAGTTGAACGTGTTTCCTCAAATGAGGTTCACTTTTTCATCAAAGTTAAAGCTCATTCAAAGGTAGATTTTATTTATCGTGTACAGACAAGTTATTGAGTATTTGAAGACGATCAGAAAATTTATGGTGAGCCGTCAAAGGGCGGCTCACATTCAAAGAATGGAAGAGGACGCACGGGAGTTTTCTAAACTTCATAAAGTTTCATACGAGAAGTTGCAATTGGCAATATGTGCTCACGACCTTTTTCGAGACATTGAACCGGAGAAACTCATAAAAATATCCAGAATTTGGGGTTTGAAAATCACAAAATTGGAAAAATTTGCACCTGTGCTTCTTCATGGTAAAGTGGCGAGCGAGTATTTGAGAAATCGTTTTAATTTGAAAGATATAGAAATATTGGATGCCGTGGCGTATCACACATCTGGAATTCCAACTGATTCTTCAATAGTCAGATCTCTTGTGATCTTAGACACGTTGGAACATGGAAGAACTTTTAAAGGTGCAGATGAACTGCGAGCAATTGCAAAGCGTTCTTTGAACGAAGGATATGTAGAGGTGATAAAAAACAAGATCGAATACGCCTTGAACAAAGGACTACTCGTTCTTCCAAAAACAGTGGAAACGTGGAATTTTTTGAGAGGGGTAAGATAAGTGAGGCATGTGACAATACTGATGTCGTTTTTTTCGATCGCTTTGGCGGCTTTGGCGATATCCATGGCATTTTATCCATTTCTGGAGATAGGTTTTAACAGTTTGACAAATCAATATCCAAATTCGAAAGCCTATATTCTTTCCGTTATGGTGAATCACACGGGAAATCCAGAGAATTTTTATATCGTTGGTATAGATTTCACAACAAACAACGCTGTGATCGTGGATGTTCCGAGAGCGTTGAACGTGAATGGAACCTCTTTGAGCGTTATTTACACAAAAAAAGGAGTAAGTGGCGTAAAAAAGGTGCTGTCTCGTGTGATAGGATTGAGATTTACGGATCATTTCATATTCACCTCCTCGAAAGCCGAAGAGTTTGAGAGAAAAATACGGTTCAATCTTCCGTTGAATAAAGAAGAAGTTCATAAAATCGAATATTTTACAACCTCCGAAAACAAAAACGCCCTTCAGATCGAGAGAATATTAGAAGGCCTCAGAAGTCATGATCTGCTTCGAGCTCTAAGCTTTTACCCATTTTTTCTCAAAAGCTTTAAGAGTACGATCAACATTCCAAAATTCCTCAGAATTGCAAATTTTTTCGAAAGTGAGCCACAAGTATCTATTGTACCCTATCCCGTGATAAACTCAAACGGCACACTAAAAACCAACAAAAGCGATCTTAAAAATCTATCCATAGAACTGGAAAACTGCATTCTCATCCAAAAACGCTCCTCCATCAAAGTGGTTTTTGTCAACAATTCTCGGCTTTCAAGTCGAGCGTTTTCTTATGAAGTTTGGAATAGATGGTCAAAAAAAGCCTACACTTTTAGGACTGTTCCGGTAGTGTGTGCTCACATTCCTTTTTACGATAAGAATTTGGTCTTGGAAATACGTAACGACATGTGGAAAATAAACGAAATAAAAAAAGCCCTCAAAGCGGCGTATCCGCACCGAAAATTCTTTTTTTTGTCTTTAAATGACAAAAAAAATCGGCAACTCTATTACAAAATCGAACAGAGAGCCGCAACAAACAGGTATTACAACATAGGAGATGCCGATTTTATAGTTCTCGTTGGAAAATAAATCAAGTGGCCATTAAATTCCGTATATCTCGGAAAATTTTTCCGTTATATAATCCATAAAATACTTGTGAGTTAGTGGTTGTCCTGTAACTTTCATTACCAAATCTTTCGGATCGTACAAAGCTCCATGCCTGTGTATCTTTTCTCTTTGCCATTCTCTGAAAGTCTTCAAATCACCTGAAGATATCAACGCTTCAAGATTTGGAATCTCTTTTTTGGCGGTTGCAAAGAATTGGGCCGCGTAAATATTTCCAAGCATATAAGATGGAAAATATCCCATTTGCCCTCCTGACCAATGCACGTCTTGAAGTACACCTTCTGCATCGTTAGACGGTTCTATTCCCAAATATTCTTTGACCTTTGAATTCCACAGTTCAGGCAGATCCGCAACCTTTACACGATCGTTTATGAGAGCTTCCTCAACTTCAAAACGAATCACGATGTGCAAGTTGTACGTAACCTCGTCCGCTTCTATTCTTATCAATGAAGGTTTAACAACGTTTATAGCTTTATAAAAATCTTCCACGGAAACGTCTTTGTATTGTGGAAAGATTTTTACGAGGGTGGGATAGAAAAAATTCCAAAATGCTCGAGATCTTCCTATCATATTTTCCCATGTCCTCGATTGTGATTCATGAATCCCCATGGACGCTCCCATTCCAACCATCGTTCCTTGATGCTCTTCCGCTATTCCCTGCTCATAGAGCGCATGCCCACCTTCATGCATAGTTCCAAAGAAGGACGGCCTCAGATCCCTTGGATCGTATTTTGTGGTTATACGCACATCTCCAGGGCCTATTCCTATGGTGAATGGATGCGCAGTTTCGTCCAATCTGCCACCTTCAAAATCGTATGTCATGGCTTTCAAAACCTCCACAGAAAGCTTTTCCTGTGAAGATTTATCGAAGTTACCGTTCAAGATTCTATCATCCGGTGCCTTTGCTTTGTATATTTTCTGCATGAACGGCACAAGGTCTTTCTTTAGTCCATCTATGACATTTTTAACGTCTTTGGTCGTTGTGGACGGTTCGTACTCATCAAGTAAAGCATCGTATCTGTTCTCTTCGTATCCGTATAATTCAGCAAACTCTTTGAGGTACTCAACTATTTCTTCAAGAATTGGCTGAAACTTTGCAAAATTCGACTCTCTACGCGCTTCTTGCCAAATGCTTTCACCCTTCGAGCATAAAATTGAAAATTTTTCAATCTTATCAGCGGGAATGGATTTTTGCCTCCGATAATACTTGGTCATTAGATCCACATTTCTTCTGTCAACTTCGTTAAGAGAATCGTGAATCTTCGGCCTGTTAAAATATTCTACAAATTCTGCAGCTTTCGGCGATGTTGCCATTTCAAATGCCATTCTCGACAGTTTTCCCACAACTTCTGACCTATCTTTGACTCCCTTTGGCGGAATCTTGGTTCTCATGTCCCAAGCAATAAGAGACATGGCACTACGCAGTTTCGATATCTCTCTTGCATAGTCGTAAAAATCTTTCATCTCCATGAGCACTTCTACCCCCTTACCAAATGTTTGGATATTCGGTTGTGTCTCTTGATCAAATCTTCAATATCCTTAACCAACAAATTCCCATTTTCAACGATCACGTTACCGTTGACCATGTTAAAATCCACTTGCTTCGCATCACACATAACGATCGCACTCAACGGATCATCCAGTCCACCGGCAAATTCTATTTTGTTGAGGTCAAACATTATGAGGTCAGCGGCATTTCCAACGTTCAGCGCACCTATGTAATCATCCATTCTAAGTACTCTGGCACCACCAATTGTGGCAAATTCCAAAACTTTTCTCGGTGTGATTGCCGATGCCCCATATTTCACTCTTTGAAGTAGCAGAGCATTCCTGATTTCCAAAATCATATTCGATGTATCGTTAGAAGCACTTCCATCCACGCCAAGGGAAACTCTTAGTTCTCTCATTTTCACTATCGGTGCTATACCAGAACCAAGTCGCATGTTTGAAGATGGACAGTGGGAAACTCCAACGTCATTTTTACGAAGCTTTTCAATGTCCTCATCGTCGATGTGTACAAGATGTGCAAACCAAACTCGTGGATTCAACCAACCTATTTTCTCCATGTAATCAACCGGCTTCAATCCAAACTTATCGAGACAAAATCTCTCTTCATCTTTGGTTTCTGCCAAATGAGTGTGTAATAACACACCTAATTTTTCAGCCATCCTGAGGGTTTCCTCCATGAGCTTTTCCGTCACAGAAAATGGTGAACAAGGGGCAAGTGCAACCCTTGTCATCGCGTATTTTTTTCTATCGTGGTATTTGTGAACAACTCGCTCATACTCCGAAAGTATCTCGTCTTCATCTTGAACAACTGAATCTGGGGGAAGACCACCATCCTTTTTTGACATGGACATCGCGCCTCTCGTGGGATGAAACCTAAGCCCAATGTGAGATACGCCTTTTACTTCTTCATCAAAAAGTGAATTCTTACCTTTAGGATACAGATAAAGCATGTCACTCGTTGTCGTTACCCCACTCAAGGCCATCTCGGCAGAAGCTACAGCTGCACTGACATAAGCGGCTTCGTCATCCAAATTTTTCCACATTTCATAAAGATTCACAAGCCAATCAAACAGTTTTGCATTCTGGACGCCTTTCACGTTTCTTGTAAGAGATTGGTACAAATGATGATGCGTGTTGACAAAGCCTGGGAGCATGATTTTACCAGAACAATCTATCACTCTATCAAAAGAGCCTTCGGGTTCTTTTGATCCAACATAAGTTATCCGTTCATCCTCCACGACAAGGCAAGCATCTTCAAGTTCACCAATCTCACCAAAAGTTGCAAGATGAGAAATGTTCTTGAAAAGGTATTTCACAATATACCTTCCTTCTTTCTGTATTCAAGAATGAGATCATCCGTTTCCTGAACGATCTTTTGTTGAGAAACCCAATATTCATCCTTAAGCTGTGAGTTGAGCTCTTCAACTGTCTTACCTTGCTGTTCAACCCATGTGTAATATTTAAGGTTGTGCCACCTCCTTCTGTTTTCGAGTGTTCCCTCGAAGAACCAATCTGTTTTTACTCCCATAAATATGGATTCGTACCTTGCCTTTGCTTCTGCTTTATCCATCTTACCGAATCTCTTATCCAGATCCGACATAACGGAGCGATATCGTTCTACAGTGTCCGTTGCGATTGTAACGATGTTGTCGTTTGGACCGAAACCATACACTTTGGCAATTTTTATAGCTCCAAGCACGTTGGCAACACCGGAAATTCCAAAAATAGTGGCGATTTCTTCCACGGTCTTCTCAGGTATAAAATCCTTGAGGAACTCTTTTCCCACTTCATCGGTTAAAAGCTGCAATCCTTTTTTTGATTCCATGTCATCAACTGCAACAACCGCATCACTGTTCGTAACGTGATGTATCCACGTGACATGTTTATCCCCTATTCCTTGAATGTCATGTCCACCATATCCGTTCATAGAAATCGTCGGACATTGGATCGGCTCCAAAGTCACAACTTTGGTATCAGGAAAAACTTGCTTAACCCTGTCACCACATGCTATCGTTCCAGCAGAACCCACTCCGGATACTATCGCGGCAATTTTACCATTACCTATTTCTTCCTCTTTGATCATTTCCAACATCGTGTTTCCTGTAACGTAATAATGGAAGCGATAATTTCCAAATTCACTGAATTGATTTAAAATACGCACTTTTTCCGGATCTTTGCTTTTCAATTCTTTGGCCTTGTCGTATATCTCCTTTACGTTTGATTCACAGCCTGGAGTCGCGATAACGCGGGCACCGTACGATCTAATTATGTCGAATCTCTCTTGACTCATTTCTTCGGGTAAGATCACAACGGTATCGAATTTCATCCGGCATCCGACCCATGCACCACCGATCCCATAATTTCCGGTCGATGGCCATATAAGCGTATGGTAAGAAGGATCCACTTCGTTTCTGATGACTTTTTCTGCAAGAATTGAGTAAGTTGCACCAACTTTGTGACTGCCCGTTGGGAAATCTCTTCCATACATGACTATTATGTTCGCATCCACTCCGGTCAGGGCTTTTGGTAGGACAATATATTTTACCTTGTTGTCTATTCCACGCCATGTGATGTTGAAAAAGTTTATCGGATCCAACGGGTCCTCCTTGAACTTTTCCAATGCCAGTTTCCTTATTTTGGGATCGATTTTGTCAGGATGCAACATTTCTTCAAATGTTGGTCCAATAACTTTCTTAGAACTCATCTCATTTTACCTCCTCTATAAGATTCATGATGTATTCTTGATTTGCCGGAATACGTTTAACCCTTCTTCCTATAGCATTTGAAATTGCGTTGGCAATCGCTGCGGGTGTTGGCATAAGAGAGGGTTCTCCTATTCCTTTTGCCCCAAACGGTCCGTGAGAATAATTATCCTCCACGAAATCTATCACAAGTTTTTTGGGTATATCATTCACAGTGGGAATGATATAGGTGTTGAAATTGTCTGTCACGATTTTTCCATCAACTGTCTTAAGATCTTCAAAAATTCCATATCCCATTCCTTGAACAAATCCACCTTGAACTTGCCCTTCTAAGCCTATCGGGTTGAGTTTTTTGCCCACATCATGGGAGGTGTAGCCTTCCAAGACCTGAACCCTACCCGTTAGCATATCAACCTCAACGAGAACGATCTGTGTCGCATAAGCATACGTTACATAGGCTTCTCCCAAACCAGTTTCTGGATCCCAATGGAGCTTTGGTGAAACAAACCACCCTCTCTCAACCATTTTAACGTTGGCATCGTAACATTCCTGCGCAATTTTATCAAAGCCCTCTTCTCTTCCATCTGATACTTTGAAAACCCCGTTTTCAACTGTTATGTCTTCAAATGGAATTTTTCTCGTTTTTGAAAAATGTTCAATCATCCTTCTCTTTATGTTTTCACATGCGTTTTTCACGGCATTGCCACCAAAAACCGTTGCCCTGGATGCCACTGTAGGACCACTGTCTTGAACATAAGATGTATCCGGATTATCGACACGAATCATTTCCATCTTTTGTCCGATCGATTCCGAAGCGATCATCGATATAACTGTCTTGGCACCCTGTCCCATTTCGGTGTTTCCAAAGTGTACGTTGATCGAACCATCTCGGTGCACTTGAACAAGTGCACCAGCGGCGTCAAGGTGCTGTCCAGCCGCTCCAAGAGAAACCCCATATATTATGTGAGAAACACCAACTCCACGTTTTCTGAATTTGTTTTTCCCGTTAAATTCGCTAACTTGCTTTTTCAAACTATCGTAATCTGAAATTTTAACGGCGTGCTCTATGGTCTTAACGGCACCTACCGATTCCGTCAAGACTTGATCTGTAGAGGTTCGGCTTCCCACTTTCAAAGCGTTTCTTAGACGAATGTCAATTGGATCCATTCCTAACTTTTTTGCAGCTTCACTCATCATGGACTCCATCGCGAACAACACTTGCGGGCTTCCAAATCCTCTGAAAGCACCACATGGTACTTTATTTGTGTAAACTCCATCTATGTCAACTTTGACATTTGGAACATCGTAAGCACCGGCTGCGTGAACAAGACTTCTGTACATGACAATCGGTGAAAGCGTTGCATAAGCTCCCATATCCATGTGAGCCGTGATCTCAACGGCTTTCAATTTTCCATTTTTATCGAAACCAATTTTGTAGTGAGATTTAATGGGATGACGCTTACTCGTTGCTTGTATATCCACTTCTCTTGAATATACGAGTAATACGGGTCTTCTGGTATGATACGCCAAAAGGGCACATTGAGAAGCAACGTAAGACGGAACGTCTTCTTTCCCACCAAAAGCTCCGCCAGTTTCGGCTTGGATAACTCGCACTTTATTCATGGGAATTCCCAAAACTTTCGGTACAGCTGATTGCACATAATAAGGACATTGCATAGAACCGTATATGGTTATACCGTAATTGTTATCAAAGGTTGTGAGCACTCCCTGTGGCTCAAGATATGCTTGTTCTTGATAATGGGCATAAAAATCATCTTCAAATATCACGTCGGAATCGACAAAGCCAGCTTGAACATCTCCTTTTCTTATTCTTTTTGCAGTCAAAATATTTCCACCTTGGTGCACCATGTTTTCATTCTTCAAAGCATCTTCAATTGTGAGAACAGGTGTAAGTTTCTCATATTCAACTTCAACCAACTCTGCCGCGTTTTTAGCGATTTTAAGAGTGTCGGCTGCGACCAAAGCAACAACATCTCCACGGTACCTCACTTCTTCTCCCTCTGGAATCAAGCAAGGCATATCCGCAACAACTTCACCCAACTGATTTTCACCGGGAATATCCCTATAGGTCAAAACAGCTCTAACACCACGTAAAGCCTTTGCCTTCGAAACATCTATTTTTTTCACACGAGCTCTCGCGTGCTTTGATAAAACCAACGCACCGTACAACATTCCCTTCATCTCAAAATCAGCAACGAATTTTGCCTGACCCGTGACTTTTTGAAAAGCATCAACCCTCTGTATCTTTTTTCCAATTATGGAGTATCCATGTTTTTCAGCAACACTTTGCATTCCATGAACACCGTCCTTTACAAGCCAACACTGACAAATTCGTGTTTCTCCACATCCACTAGCCCAAGATTCGTTATTCTGAGCTTGGGAATAACTGCCAATTGAACAAATGAAAGCACCATAAAAGGATCGTCAATTTTACACCCTATTGAATGTGCACTTTCCTTCAAATCTTTTATTTGGTTGGCAACTTCTTCCATTGGAAGATTTGACATCAAACCCGCTATCGGAAGTGGGAGTTCGGAAATTACTTTCCCTTTGTTAACAACCACTATTCCACCATGAAGGTCTATTACGCGATTGATAGCCGTTACCATATCTCGATCGTTTGTACCAACGACCGACATGTTATGAGAGTCATGTCCAACCGAAGTGGCAACGGCACCAGTTTTTAATCCGATTCCTGTTACGGCACCAACGGAAATGGACTTGCGAGGATCATATCTGCTAACAACGGCTATTTTTAAAAGGTCACGTTCCACATCAGGTACTTTTAAAGGAGAAACATCGAATATTTTCTCTTTTGTCACAATGCTGTTGTTGAAAAGTTGAATGGCTCTCGTTTTGCTTGAAGTATCCGCAATTTTTAAGTCGGATTCATTCACATGGGAAATTCTAAAGTTACCATCCATGTTTTCGATGAATTTTTCCCCCTCGTTTCCGATTATTTTTGCCTTTATTTTTCCATCAACCGCCACAATCTTTGAATCTTTGATCACAATATGAGGGAAAAAATCTTCAAGAGAGTGTGTAATCACCATGTCTGCTTTGTAAGATGGGGCAATTGCTCCCATACTTCTCAAACCATAAAAAGACGCCGTATTTATCGTGGCCATTCTTATGGCGGTTATGGGATCAACTCCTTTGGCTACGGCACGTCGTACCATGTTGTCTATATGTCCTTCTGTTACCACATCATCGGGATGGCGATCATCAGTACAAAACGAGAAAAATCTTTCATTCTCTTCGGTTACAGCACCTATCAAATCGTCGAGATTTCTGGCAACACTTCCCTCTCTTATGAGCACGTGCATACCCCTTGACACTTTTTCAATGGCCTCTCTTTGTGTGGTACACTCATGATCTGATCGGATAAACGCAGAAACGTAAGCGTTCAATTCCTTTCCACTCAAACCGGGGGAATGTCCATCGATTTTTTTGTAAAGGTGCCGAATGATTTCAATTTTTGTCATCAGATCGTGGTCGGTTTTTAAAACCCCTGGATAATTCATAACCTCTCCCAAACCTAAAACTCTTGGATATTTGGTGACCAATCGGATGGTATCTATCGAAGATATTTCTGCACCACTTGTTTCCATATCGGTTGCTGGTGCGCAAGACGGGATCATCATGTAAATGTTGAGAGGAACCCCTTCTGTATATTTAAGCATATACTCTATTCCGGAAATTCCCATAACATTGGCTATTTCATGTGGATCCGCTATCACGGTTGTGGTTCCACGAGAAAGGACCGCTCTCGAAAATTCAACAGGTTCTACCATGGAACTTTCTATGTGTAAATGAGCATCGATTAAACCCGGAACTACATAATCTCCATGTAAATCAATAATTTCTCTTCCATTCGTGTAATCTCCAATACCAGCGATCCTCTTTTTGTAAAGTGCAATGTTGCCCTCCTCTACTTTATGCGTGAACACGTTGACAATTCTACAATTTTTGAGGATAATATCCGCGGGAGTTTCCCCTAAAGCAACTGGAATTATGTTCTCTATTTTCATTTCACGAATTGCCTCCTGTTCACAATAACACGGACATGATTGGCCTTTGCGAGAAGTTTTCCGGCGGACTCTGCAGTTACAAAAAAGATGAATTTTTTCGTTCCACGTTCTTTTAAAATTGATTTTACCCTAACTTTATCACCCACAAAAGCAGGAGCAACATGGTCTAATTCGACATGCACCCCGACTGTTGATTCGTCCGAAGCTAAAAACTTTTTGGCCAAGTTTGCTGAAACTTCCTCCATCCACGCCAAAACTGTTGGTGTGGAAAGTACTTCCAAATCTCCACTTTTCAGTGTTAAAGCACAATCCTCGCTTCTAACTGTTTTTTCTACAGACAAACTTTCTTCCATGAATTCTCCTCCTTAAAACTCTTATCGGGCAATAGCAGGTTGTTCCACAGGTTAAGATACATTTTCTATTCCAAATCCACACATACCAGGTCCAACGTGTGTGGTAATCACTTTTCCAGTCATGTGAAAAGATGATTCTAAAACGTGATATTTTTCTTTTAATCTCTCAAGAAGTTCCCTGGCTTCATTTTCGGCATCCGAATGAATCATGGCTAATCTTACAGATGTGCCGAAGGGAATTTCCTTACCAGCTCTTTCGATCAAAAGATCAAACGCCCGAGTTTTTCCACGTGCCTTGTCAAAGGGTACCATTTCACCTTCGTAGTTTATCCAGAGACCAACCTTTATCTTGAGCATGGCACCAATAAAGCCTTGAAATTTTGAAACTCTCCCGCCCTTTACGAGAAAATTAAAATCTGACACGTAAAAAAGGGCTTGAAATGATTTTTGTTCTCTCTCTTGCCTTAACCTTTCAACAATCTCTTTTGGGTTCATTCCAGAATCAGCAAGCTCCCGTGCTCGCCTTACTACCAGCGCGTTGATGCTTGAAGCTAATTTTGTATCAAAAACTTCGACGGGGATCCTTGACTCCTTTGCCGCCGTTTTTGCCGCGTTCAAAGTGCCTGACATTTTAGAAGACAACGTGATCACAACCACACCCTCATATCCACCTTGTTCCGCGTTTCTGTACTTTTGGAGAAACTCAAAAACAGTCGGCTGGGAAGTTTTGGGAATCTCTGGAGATACTTTGAGTTTTTCATAAAAATTCATAAGGGCTTTCGGGTCTCTTTCATCGTCTTCAGAGGTACCATCTGACCAAATAACCTTTAATGGTACCATATCAGCATCGTATTTTTCAAGCCAATCAGCTCTTATATCCGATGTGCTGTCTACCAAAATTTTTATACGCACTTCATCGCCTCCAAATGTATCTCAATTCGAAACTAAATCAAATCCCTTTCACTTAGCTGCATCGCCGCAAATATCTACCGAGAAAATTCGTTAACAAAACCAGATTAGCTTTCGTATTTTATATTGATTTTACCACATACAGATGAATTTGGAGAGTTCTCCGCGCTTGTATACCCAAAACGAGATACTTCTTTCGAGATTTTAAGAAATAATACCCATTTACTATTGACAACACGAATGATTATATGGTAGAATTAACTTCGCGTGATAAACAAACAGGTCATTGAAAAGCAGGCAGCAGTGGTAAGGTTATAAGTAAGGAGAGTTTGATCCTGGCTCAGGACGAACGCTGGCGGCGTGCCTAACACATGCAAGTCGAACGACAGGTATTCGGTGA